>CAWVXN010000456.1:0-2984 GCA_963933695.1 uncultured Myxococcales bacterium
CTGAATCCCACACGTGAAAGCCCCATTCACGCAGCGTCGCAGTAAGCCCTTCACGGGTGTTGACGATGCGTGCCGCATTGTTGCGCATCCAATCGACATCATCGAGTGCGGCTTCGGCGGCGACCTGACTTAGGCTGTTGACGTTGTAATGCTCTTTCACCTTCCACAGGCCCGCGCAGATCCTGGGAGAGGCGACGCAAAAGCCAATCCGCATCCCTGCGAGGGAAAACGACTTCGACAGGGTGCGCATGACGATGACGTTGTCATGTCGTCTGACCAGATCGAGAGCGCCTTTACCGGAGAAATCGATATAGGCCTCATCGATGACCAGGATGCCACTCAGTTGCTGGGCCAGTTCATCGAGGGCTTCGCTGGACACCAAAGTACCAGAGGGTGAATTTGGATTTGGCACGAAAGTCACGGCAGCATCTGCTTCCACCAGACCCGCCGGAAGTTGGTAGGTTTCGTCGAATTCAGTCGTGACCGCACGTGCTGCCTGCAAATCGATGAGCTTGGTGTAGTAGGGATAGCTCGGAGTAGCGAAGGAGACGGAATCTCCTGGGCCGGCAAAGCAACGTACGGCAATGTTGAGCAATTCGTCAGAACCGTTGCCGACAACCAGTTGCTCCATGGGAAAATCAAACAACGTCGACAGTCGTTGCCGGACTCCCGCCGCTGCGGCGTCCGGATAACGACGCAGACCCTCGCCGATGGCAGCCCGAAGTCTGCTTTCTACCTTTGGGGATGGAGGGTAGGGGTTCTCGTTCGTATTCAGCTTGATCGTATGGCTGTCCTGCGGCTGTTCCCCGGGGACGTAACCCGTCATGCTGGCAATGTGGGGCAGGAAAGCGGGATCGGTCATTGTCTTCCTCGAATCGACAAGCCTCGATGATGGGCCGGCTCTCCAGCCACGGGCATCGAACATACCCGGCTGGACGGGCGGCGTCTACGGGCGGCGTCACGATACTTCACTGATGGGCGGTGGTTCAACTCCGCCCCTACGGCATGGCTTCGCCGTGTCTGCGCGAGGCGGGCTTGGGCGTGAATTGCAAGTAGGAGTATACTGTGTTATGGAGGAGCAAGAGTTGCAGCTGGAGTTCACGGATCGTCAATTGCGCATGGTGCTTGGCTGGCGCCAAGCGGGGGCATTTTTTCCCGATGAAGACCGGGTTCTGCGCAAGCTGGTAGAGGCGCTCGCACAGTCGACTCCGTTGCAACTAAGCCGGTTGCAGGTGCAGATCATTCATGGCTGGGCGGAAGAGGAACTTGGCGGTTCCTACGGGGGGGGAGAAGTGGCCAACCCGGAGGAGGCTGTTGTTCTGAGCAAACTTCAAAGGGCGCTGGCTTACGACTGACGCTGGAAGGCCGTTATTATCCCGGCGAATCGACGGCGGGCATATCGGCTGTGGATTCATCGACTCGATGTACTTCCATCACACCCTCTACATTTCGCAGTTTCTTCAACAGTCCCTGAAGTTGACGGGCGTTGTGTACGTCGATCCAGAATGTGTCTTCTGCGAGATGGGCCTCAGTGCGGGTTGTGCAGCCGACGATATTCGCTTTTTCATCCGAAATGATGCGGGTGATGTCGGAGAGGAAGAATTTTCGGTCGTTTCCACGAACGCGTAACTGAACCGTAAATACTTGTTCTTCCTCCAGGTCCCAGGCTACGGAGATCATACGCTCCGGGTCTTCTGCAACATCAGCGATGTTGGGGCAATCCGTCCGATGTACGGACAAGCCTCGCCCTCTAGTGATCAACCCAATAACAGAGTCGCCTGGAATCGGCGTGCAGCACTTTCCGAATTGAATCATCATGTCATGCATGCCCTGAATGCGAATCCCTCGGCGGTCGCGGAACAGGGTTCGGATTCTTCGCTTAGGTTGATCGGGCATGAGGCGGCTGATGATCCGCTTGACGGACAGGTCGCCGGAGCGGATGCCGGCGTAGAGATGCTCGATGTCAGCCAGTTCGAGTTCGGTCGCCAGTTCCGTCAACGCTCCGGGCCCAAGCCGGTGTCGGTAGCGCTTGATTTCCCGCTCCAAAATCTCCTGGCCTAGGCGGACACTTTGCGAAAAGTGCTCCTCTTTGAGCCACCGACGAATGGCCTGGCGCGCCCTGGCTGTCTTTACAAGCTCAAGCCAGGATTGGCTTGGCTTCTGATGAGGCGAGGTGATAATGTGCACAGTGTCGCCACTGTCGACGGCGGTACTGAGTGGTACGATCTGGCCGTTCACTTTCGCCGTCAGGCAATGCAGGCCGACGTCGGTATGAATGGCGAAGGCGAAATCGATGGGCGAAGCGCCTTTCGGTAGCTGGTGCAAATCGCCCTTGGGGGTGAACACGAAGATCTCATCCTGAAACAACTCAATCTTCAGGTTCTCCATGAACTCCGCCGGATCGGTGGAGTCCCGTTGCCAGTCCAGAACCTGACGCAACCATGCCATCTGCTGGTCGAGGTCGCCTCGGTCGTTGGTTCCACCCTTGTAGCGCCAGTGGGCGGCGATGCCGATCTCTGCCGTATGATGCATTTCCCACGTGCGGATTTGGACCTCCACCGGCATACCCCGGGGACCGATCACCGTCGTATGTAACGATTGGTACATATTGGTTTTCGGTGTGGCGATATAGTCTTTGAATCGATCCGGGTGCGGCCGAAACAGTGTATGCACCAGGCCCAGCGTGTGGTAACATTCGCGCACGGAATTGACAATGATGCGCACAGCTGTCAGGTCGTAAATCTCTTCGAAGGGTTTCTTTCGTGACCGCATCTTTTTGAAGATGCTAAAGAAATTCTTCGGTCGTCCCGTGATCTCTGCGGAGATGTCGTTGCGCCCCAACTCTTCGGCGAGGGGGTGCTTGAAATCATCGATCAGGGTTTCCCGTTCTTCGCGCCGCATCGCGACCTTGTCGCGGATCTCAGCGTAGAAGTCAGGCTCGAGGAATTTCAGCGAGCGGTCTTCCAGTTCCCAGCGAATGCGAG
>CAWVXN010000457.1:0-2973 GCA_963933695.1 uncultured Myxococcales bacterium
GGTATAGGGTGTGTACGTTCACCACGATCCGTTCGGAATCCAGCCAAGAGGAATAATCATCCAGGGAGATATCCCGGGCGGCCTCGGAGGGGGGCATGCCCGCGTCGTAGCGCATGCGCGCCTGGTCCCGGATGTAGACCAGATACTCGCGCATGGCCGCGACACCCTGGATGTCGGTGAGTGGACCGTGCCCGGGCACGATGAAGCGCGGGTTCATCGCGATGATGCGATCACAGGCCCGAATCCAATTGCCCACCGGGCCCTCCCAAAGGATGGGGGTGCCATCGATGAAGAGGATATCCCCCGTGAAAACGACGCCGTCGGCGGGCACGTGAACCAGAACGTCGCCCCGGGTATGGGCGGGACCGACTTCGAGGAGATGGACATCTTTGTCGCCCACGCGCTGGATCAATTCCCCCTCGAAGGTCTTGTTGGGCGGGGTGGCAACGATGCCCTCGAATTCGAAAGCGCCAAAAATTTTCTTGAAGAAGGCCCCCGCCGGCCCGAGTTCATCGGCGTTGCGCAGCATTCCCGCCATAATATCGGGTGTCACTTCGGCCATTTCCTCGGCGCTCGCCCGGGACGCAATGATCGTCGCGCCGTCGACGAGTTGGTTGCCGTAGCAGTGATCCCCATTGGCGTGGGTATTCACCAGGGTGTCAATGGTGGCCGCCGCGGGTGTCGCATCGGCCATGGCGGAGAGCATCTCTCGGGTGAGAGGAAGGTCGAATAGGGTATCGACCAGGAGTGAGTGCTCCCCGTCGGTGATGAGTCCCGCATTGCTATAGCCCCAGGAACCGTCGGGCTGGAGCCAAGCGAAGAGTCCCCCACCCAGGTCCTCAAGGCCCTTGGAGTATGGTTTGCCTGGCATGGCGGTTTCCTCCCCGGAGCGGTTCTCGATTGCTCAGTCTCGAGTGGAGGTTGTGCGTCCGGGGCCCAATGGGTTTGCAGTTTCGAGTCTCAACTGCGAATCACATGTTCGAAACGGGAAGAGCCTCCGACTCAGCTGCCCTGACTCTCCTGGTTTCTGAGGGCACGCTCCACATACTTGAGCCACTTGTTCGCACTGTTGGCGCTCTTTTCCTCTTCGGCCGCCGCCTGAAAGGCCGTCTGCGCCGAGAGGAAGCGATCCTCGTTGTAATTCGAGATTCCAAGAAGCAGTTGGGCAGAACCCACATCGCGCAAGCCACCCTTTTCGATAGCGGACTGGAGGGCCGTCCGGGCCTTTCTCCAGTCTTCGACTTCAAGGTGCACCTGGGCTAGACGAACGTAGAGATCCCCGTCCGTCGAGAGTTCTGCAGCCTCGGACAGGGGCACGATGGCGGATGTGTACTCACGGGCGTGAAGCAGGCTGTTCGCGTACAGCTCGAGGTTGTCTGCCGTATTCTCCACGGTGCCGTCCTCAATCCCCTTCGCCATGACCTGTGACGCGGGCCAGGGGAGGCTGTGGTAGAGGTAGCGCTGGGTGAGCTGAGTCAGCTCCCTCTCCTTGTCGAGGTAGTCCAACTGGTAGGCGAGTTCCAGCATGGCGAGGGCTTTTTCCTCATCGCCGATATTTGAATATCCGAAGGCCAACTGCATGTAGTAGTCCTTCTTCGGGAAGAGGGTCACCAACTGCTTGAGAACATCCAAGGTCTCGACCATATTTCCGTTCTGGTACTCCACGGCGAGGAGCAGTCGGAGCCGATTTTCTACCGGCGTCTTGGATAAGGTCACGGTTGTGCGGGCATGGCCGAGGGCCGAGGGCCAGTCCTCTTTGCCCGCGTAAGCGATGGTGATCATGAAGTGGGCCTGGGCATCGGGCTGCTCGGCCCCATCGAGCCACGCCTCGAAAAGTTCGATGGCTCGGTCGTAGTTTTCCTGGCCCAAGTAGAGCTGGCCCAGGTTGTACTTGAGCTGCTGCATCGCCGAATCCGGTAGGTAATCCACGGCGAGCGCCACTTCAAAGGCAGCCAGTGCTTCGGTGTACTTCTCCTGGGCGCCCAGCATGTAGCCCATCATCTGGTAGACAGTGGCCCTATCGAATTTCTTGAGGCGGGTCTTCTTGCTGAGGGGTTCGAGAACTTCGAGGGCGGCTTGAAAGTCTTCGGCTTCCGCCAGTTCCTGAACCTTCAGCAACTTCTTGCCCACTTGCAGACTGGGAACGAAATTCTTTCGGCTGCTCTTCTTCTTTCGCTCCGCGCCGGAGACCGATCCAGCCACTGCAAAAGACAGGCTACAGGCAAGCGCAAGGGCAACTAGTACACGAAGCCATCGGCTCTGAGCTGCTGTTCGAAGCATGGGGTCAGCCTCCTTTTCTCATCATTGCCCCGATTGTTTCGCCGGCCGAAAAGCGTTGGCACGGTTTTCTCACGGCTGCGGATCTAGGGCTGGGATCCGCGATTTTGGACCCGGATCAGACGTCGTCCAGATCAAACGAGAGCTTGACTTCCTCGACCCGGGGGGTGGCTTTGCCGTCGACGATTCGAGGCCTGTACTTCCATTTCTTCAAGGCGCGAATCGCTGCACGGTCAAAAATTCGTTTGGGCTGGGCGGCGACGACGGTTGGGTTCTCCACCGTGCCGGTGGCCGTAATCGTAAAGCGCAGAACAACCCAGCCTTCGATTCCGCGCTCAGCGGCTCGGATCGGATACTGGGGAGGTACACGCACCAAGGGGACACTGTCCGAATCGCTCGGTGCGCCCAGGCTGGGGCCCGACCCGAGATCGGGCCCGGTGCTGAGGTCCGGGGCGGAAATCGCCATTGCGTTCGCATCGGGTGCGTCTGTCTGGGACATCTGCAACTCCGGCGGCGGCGGCGGCTCCGGGGGTTTTTCTTTCTTGGGAAGTTCGCGCTTTCGGGTCTGGGTCGCCGTGTCTCGCTTAAGGCGAACAAACTCGATCACTTGTCCCTTCTTGATATCAGCCCCCCGGTCATTCCCCATGGAGATGAGGAACAGCATCAGGTAGAAGAGCCCGAAGGTGACGCAGAGGG
>CAWVXN010000458.1:0-2970 GCA_963933695.1 uncultured Myxococcales bacterium
AGGCCCTGGATGCCCGGATGCCAGGCGCCCGAGGTGGCTGTGGGCGCGGAATGGCCGGAAATCGCCGCCTGGTGCAGGGGTTGTCGGATCCGGATCCCCATGTCGTGGCCTCCTCATGGGTCCCGCGCATCAGAAGAAGGGATGCGCTTGCTGCCCCATGAGAGAGCAGTCGGCGACGCCGAGGGAATCGGGTCAGAATGCCGGAATTTATGTGGTCCGAGGCAGCTTTTCCCGGCGGAATGGGCTCAGCCTTGGCACTTCCAGCCGTACTTGCTGCCCCAGGAGCAATTTTGGGAGGCACAACTCCCCAGCCCGAGCATCATCGCGACGAGTAGGAGAAGGGCGATCTTTTTTGTCCGGAATCCCATAGCGACGCACTCCTGTCCATGTTCTATGCCGGTGGCGTTTAGGGGAGAGAGTTGCGCGCGGGGGAGAGTTGCGCGCAGGTGCGGCCGGCCACCCGGCCAAAGAACGTCGCATCCCCCACCGAGAGACCGCTGGCGTAGCCCGACGCGGTCCTGGGAATCCCGCAGGTTGTTCGGCCCGCGGCATAGAGCCCGGGAATAACCTGTTTTTCCGTGGTGAGGACTTCGCCCGTGGGTTGAGTGTCCAGGCCGCCCAGGGTAAAGGCCGCATAGATGGCGCCCTCGCCCAGGGTGCAGTCCAGGGCCGCGTAGGGAGGGGGCATCGCCTTCAGCCATTCGGGGCTCTTGTGGAAGAGGGGGTCCTCGCCTCGCCCAGCGTTTTCCGAATAGAACTCCACGGTATGCCGGAGCATGCCGGCATGGAGTCCTACCTCTTCGGCCAGCTCTTCGATGGTTTCTCCGGTTCCTACGATGGGCGCATTCATGAAGGGCGGATGGTCGTAATCCTCAGCGGAAACGATCAAGTAGGTTTTCCCGCCGAGCTGATCCAGGGCAGAAGACGCGATTCTCGAGTGGTAGCAGTCTTCGTTGATGAAGCGCTGGGCTTGGGCGTTTACGAATATTCCGTAGGTGAGCGAGGAGGGCGGGTAATAGGGGAGCGTAATGAAGTGTTGATCCATGTTGATCAGCGCACCGCCCACGGCTTGGCCCATGAGCAGCCCGGTTCCGGTATCCCCGGGGTTTCCGATAGGCATCGGTCCCTCAACCAATCGGGGGCAATACTGCTCGAGCATTTCGTTATTCATGATGAAGCCGCCTGCACAAAGGATGACGCCTTGACGAGCCCGGACATTTTTCTCCTCTCCGTCTATGCGCACTACGATTCCGAGAACTTCACCTTCTGGGTTGATGATCAGGGTCAGCGCCCGAGCGTTGTATTCCACGCGGATGTTGCGTTTCTCCACCTGAGCGGTCAGGGTCTTCATCAGCAGAGGTCCGCCATTGTCCCCTTCGACCTGCAGGTTGTGGCCGCGCGGGCAGGGTTTGGCGACTTCCCGAAAGGGCCAGCATTTCTCACTTCCGGTGTAGAGGAGACAATCGTCGGTGAGCGCCATGATGGCGCGCTCCTTGTACTCGGTGTCCTTGTAGGGTGCCCCCATGGAGACGAGCCAGTCGAAATGCCCCGTACTTTCTTCGCAGTAGAGTCGGACCTTGGCTTCGTGGGCCAGATCGCCGCCGGCGGCCATCAAGTAGTTGAACATGTCTTCGGTGGTGTCCTCGTACCCACAGGCTCTCTGCACCCGGGTACCTCCGCTACCGCCGAGGTAGACCTCGGCGCTGGAGAGTTCAGTTGAGCCACCGCTTGCGCTGGCTACCTCAAAGAGCGTGACCTCGGCTCCGGCATCGGCCGCTTCGATGGCCGCGCAGGCGCCGGCTCCCCCAAAGCCCACAATGGCGACATCGGTTTCGAAGTCCCAGCGGGCGATATCGGCGACCCACCGGGGGCGGGAGGGTGTGGTCTTGGCGGCTGAGGGCATTGGGATCTCCGGCGACATGAATCCGAGGGTTGAGGCCGCTTTGAGCCTCGGCCAAGAGAACGTCTCCAAGAGACGTTCAAGGGATTCTTTTAGGGTCGGGAGATTATCACAGAGCGGCTGAGCGCTCGGTCCGCCGAATTGGACCGGGGGGCATGCCGCCTCGGGTTCGGCGGGGCCATGCCCTCAGAGCATCTCGGTCCCCTTGGGCTCCCCGGATAGATGGCTGCCGATGACCGAGTAAAGGTCGGGTCGAACCTGGACGTGTTGGGTGATCACGTGGCTATCGCGAAACAGACGTTGGAGTCGCGAGTCCAGGTACACCGAGGACGCACCGCCCAACTGGTAGGCGGTGCGGGCGACTTCGGCACCGGTCTGCACCGCGTGGAGGGTGGCCAGACGGAGAGAGGCGCGTTCTTCGATTCCCGCAGTGTCCTGGCAAGCCGCTTCCCAGAGCGCTTCGGCGCATTCGTAGTAGTGGCTGCGGGCAGATCGGAGACTCACTTCGGCCCGGGCGAGGTCGTTCTGGAAGTCACGTCGGCGGGCCAGGGGGGCCGCTTGCCCGGTGGCGGTCTTTGCCGTGGCTAGAGTCAACAGCTCGGTCAGAGCGCTTCGTCCGAGGCCCAGGGCGATTGCGCCGAAACCCACCGCCAGCAGGCTGAGTTGCGGAATCCGGTAGAGGGGCTCCTCGGGTGTGGGGACTGGATTCCAGCCCGAGATGTAGTCTTCCGAAACCAGAGCACCTTCCACTTTGAAATCCGTACTGCCCGTCCCCGCAAGACCGGTGACGTGCCAGGTGTCGAGGAATTCCACCTGATCGGCGGGCACAATCACCATGTGGGTTCTCGGATTCCCGTGCTTGTCCAGGATGGCTTCGCCGTCGCGAAAGAAACGGGAGCCGGCCAGGATCCAGTCGGCGTTCTGGGTTCCCGAGCCAAAGGGCCAACGTCCGGAAACCCGAAAACCTCCCTCGCAACTGTCCGCGCGACCTTTTGGTGCGAATACGCCGGCGATGATCCGCTCGGGTCGATCAAAGATCGAGGCGGCGGTGGATTGGGGGAGATGGGGGA
>CAWVXN010000459.1:0-2947 GCA_963933695.1 uncultured Myxococcales bacterium
GCGAGGAAGCGCGCGTACTTGCCGATCGCGGTGTCGAACTCCCATCGGCGCTGAGGGCCAGACCAACCGGCGCCCGTCCGGGCCCACCAACGAGACCTCCAGGATGGCCCCGAGATTTTCCGCCGAACTCGTGGGGTTGTGCAACTCGCCGGTAACGGCCAAAAGCGTCCGACCTGCCATGGTGTCGACCCACTCCCCCTTCAGGCCCTCGGCGAGCAGGCGACCGACCTCGATGGACTGCTCTGTCGTCCGCATCGAATCGGTGGTCTCTTGGAACACGCTCAGCAGGGCGAGAACGACCAGAACCGCGGTCAGCCCCCACCCCAACCCTCGCCCCATGGCACGAAACCGCTTGCGAAATCCGGGTGAACGGGGTTCCACCGCCGCGTCGCCCCGGTGGCTTCCCGCCGGCACGGACGCGAGCGCAATGGCACCAATCGCCACCTTCGACTCGGACACGACCCCGGGCGACTCATCGCGTTGGTCCCGAGAGCCGGCCTTCTCTGGGACTTCGCCCGCAATCTCTGGAGCTGAGTTCTCGGCCTCCAGATCCAGCGAAGTCCGGCCCACTTCGCCGAGGCGACCGGGGTCTTCGTCGGCCGCGTCCGGTGAGGCGCCGAGATCCGAAAAATCATCCTCGGCCAAAGGCGTAGCCTCGAGGATCTCATCGGAATCGTCAAATTCTAAAGCTGGCGCGGCCTCCTCGGATTCCGCGAGAGGGGAAGCATCGAAAGCGAAATCTTCGATGGAACCGAAGGCATCCGCTGGAACCGGGTCACCGCGGTCGCCCCTCTCCTCCCCCCCCGGCTCGGGCCCCGCTTCGGTCAAATCAAATGCCTCGGGCGACTGCGATTCCGAAGCAACGGAGAAGACAGCCTGACAGCTCGAGCACCTGACCTGAACGCCCTCTTCGGGTACGCGCAACTCGTCGAATTCGAATTGGGCCTCGCAGTTCCGGCAAGTGATGATCAAAAAATGTTCCCCGACCCTCGCTCCACGCGAGTCGCCCTATCCTAGCCCGACCCTTGGGATCCGCGCGGAGCGGCGGGGCACGATCACCATTTTCCCTCGGCCTGCGCCCGCGCCCTGGACCGAGTACCCTACGCCCATGCAGAGAGATCGTGGACTGCGCAGTCCTCCGCCCCCGGACACCATCGAGCAGGCCCTCGCGTGTAGCCTCCAGCACGCGCGTAATTCCGCCGCCGAAGCGCTCATGGCGACCCGGGCGCTGATGGATGCATTGTCGATTCTGCTGGCCAACGAACCCGTGGTTCGCCACGCCCAGCCCAATTCGCCCATTGCCAATTTGGCGGGAGCCATCGAACGCTGGGCGGGAACCCTACGCGGCCCGGAGCCCGACCGTTCCTCCCCCGGGCTGCCCGAAGTGCTCGGAGCCCTGGAAACCGAGATCGACCGATGGGCCCTGAGAGCGCAGAAAGACTCAAACGCCCGCACGGTCCTACATGCTTTTCTCGGGATGCGCGAGATATTGTGGGAATTCAGTCCGCCCGCCGAGCGGCGCATGCCCCACAGCACACCCCACCGGAAACGCTCGGTACGAAGACCCCAAGCACCGGTCATGGATGCCTTCAACTCGTAGTGGAGGTCGCTTAAGTGCACGCGCATGGCGTTGGGACGCCCCTCCGAGTTCCGTGCGGAAGCCTGCCGAGTGCCCGTTGTGCTAGGGTGCCCGTTGCGCAGGCAAATCCCTACGACCTGGCAAACCTCAAAGGTCGAGTGAGTCGTTCATGGCGATCCTGATTAAGCGCTACGCGAACCGGAAGCTCTACAACACTCAGACCAGTCGCTACATCACGCTCAAGGGCATCGCCGAACTCCTCGATGCCGGCGAAGAGGTACGCGTCGTCGACAAGCAGACGGGCGAGGACATCACGTCGGTGGCCTTGTCACAGATTCTCGTGGACAGTGAACGGTCGCATACCCAGCCTCCCGACAGCCTGCTTTCCCAGATTCTCGGGCGAGGGGGAGACGCTCTCTATGATGCCCTCCGCAAGGGTGTCGACGATGCAAGCGACGGCATCGGCGATTTTCAGGAGCGCGTTCGCCGCATGGTGGGCGTGGACGATTTCGAGGGGAAACCCGACTCCAATTCCGGAAGCAAAGACGACCCCGTGAACAATCCCGATCGTAGCCGCCAGGGTTTCTTCCACCCTCCGCCGGAACTCGACGATATGGTGCAAAGATCGGTCGAGCGGGTCTTTCGTCTTCTCGACCTTCCCCGTCGGGCGGACGTCGAGTCACTCAACCAGAATCTTGAACGGGTCGCCGGTGCCGTGGAAGCTCTTGAGGAAGCATTTGCCCAGCGTGACTCGACGGAAAGTGATGCGCCTTCCTCCGACGAACCGCCCGAATCGAACTAGTCCTCTCGCAAAACTCCTCTGGCAAGGCGAACCACCGCCGGCGCACTTTGAGGTAAAAAGACCCTTGAGGGGCCGCGTCGCACGAGCGCGTTAGGATCATCTACTTACCGGGGCTGGCCCCCGTCCAGAGGAGTCCGCCATGCCCGCTGTACTCGTGGAGAAGCAGAACCACACGCTGGTCGTCACCCTGAACCGACCCGAAAAAAGAAATGCCGTCAACTCCGAGGTGATGTGCCGACTCTACGACGCCTGGCGAGAACTCGACCAGAACGATGAACTTCGAGTTGCCATCTTGACTGGCAAAGGGAACACCTTCTGCGCGGGAATGGACCTGACCGAAATTCCAAAACTACAAGCCGGTCAACCCGAGAACGAATTCATGGAGCGGGTCATGAAGGAACCGGCGTTGATTTATGGTGCCTGGCTCAAGACCAATCGACCCGGCAAGCCCGTGATCTTGGCTGCGGAGGGCTTTGCTCGGGCCGGCGGGACCGAGATTCTTCAGGGCACGGACATTCGCGTCGCGGGCGAAAGCGCGGTTTTCGGCATCACCGAAGTTCAGCGAG
>CAWVXN010000460.1:0-2945 GCA_963933695.1 uncultured Myxococcales bacterium
ATACCTGCGCGAGGAACTCAAAGCTGCGGGGGTCCCCATCGGCGTCTCGGTGGTGTGCCCGGGTGCGGTCACCACCCGAATCGCCGAGAGCGAGCGAAATCGACCCCAGGAACTCGAAACAGGACCCGCCCCGGCGATGCCCGGGGCCGACCCCCGAGTCGATGCCATCCCCGGGAAACAGTCCCCCGAAGAGGTGGCCGCCTCGATTCTGGTCGGAGTAGAGGAAAACGACACCTGGATCCTCACCCACCCGGAGATGAAGCCCCTGATCGAGGCGCGGACCCGGGCCCTGCTGGCGGCCTTCGACGTGGCCGGGGATCGGCAAAGGCCTTGACCCGGCCCCGAGACTCCTCGCCCGGGATTTGACCCCGGCCCCCAGGCATTCTATACTTTCGATACGCAACGGATCGTATCTTTTCAGACACGGACCTACGATCCCCTCCCCCCACCGGAGCAAGGAGCGCCCCATGGACTTTGATTTCTCGGAACCAGAACAAAAATTCGCCGTCGAGGTGGAGCAATGGCTGGTGGACAACCACGACCCCGAAGTCATGGATTTGACCCGGGAAAATTTCAGCCAACTCGCCGATACCCCGGCTCGACGCGCCTTCATGAAAAGGCTCGCCAAACAGGGTTGGCTCGGCATGTCGTGGCCCAAGCAGTACGGCGGCCAGGGAATCGAAGGCGTCTACGAGTTCATCTTGAACGAGGCACTTGCCCGGCACGGTGCGCCCCAGATCGGAAAGGGCGTGGGCATCATCGGCAAAACCCTCATCCGCCACGGGAGCGACAAGCTGAAAAAGGAGTTCCTGCCCCAGATCCTGAGCGCCGAGGTTGAGTTCGCGGTGGGTTATAGCGAGCCCCAGGCCGGCTCGGATTCGGCAAACATGCAACTCAAGGCCGAAAGGGTCGAAGGGGGCTGGAAGCTGAACGGCCAGAAGATGTGGACCACGTCGGCCCATTTCGCCGATTGGTACTGGGTGGGCGCGCGCACAGATCCCGAGAAGAAGAAGCACGATGGCTTGAGTCTCTTCCTGATCCCCATGAACCATCCCAATCTCGAAATACAGAGCCTCCCCACCATTGGCAAGGACACCACGAATCAGGTCTTTTTTGAAGACGTGTTCGTGCCCGAAGACTACATGGTCGGGAAACAAGGCAGCGGCTTCCGCTACATCGCCGAGGCCCTTGACCTCGAGCGGTTCACCATGTTTACCCTTTCTCCCATTGAAGATCGTTCGAACCTCCTGGTGGAATGGGTCAAGTCAGCCACCCGGGACGACGAACCCCTGCGCAATGACGTCAACGTTCGCAGAATCATTGCCCATATCGTCACCGATACCCACGTGGCCAAGGGATTGGGCAAGCGCTTCCTCTCTGCGGCCATGGCCGGGGGGGACAAACCCCCGAGCATCGAATCCTCGGAGTACAAGCTGTTCACCACCACCCTGTCCCAGCGAGTCTGCAAAGACGCGCTGGATGTCACCGGGGCGGCGGGGCAGATTCGAGAGGGCCAGGAAGATGCCCCCTTGGCGGGTCGATTCGAAGGCGCTTACCGCGCCACGTTGAACGAGACCGTCGGCGGAGGTTCCTCGGAGATTCAGAAAAACATCATCGCTCGGCGCAAATTGGGTCTGCCCAAAAATTTCTAGTCCTCCCCAAGGACCAAGACGGCCCGATACCACAGAAACTGCATCAACCCTTCGCCAGCCTACTCACATTCAATCAATGACGGCCAGCATGACTGCCGCCTGATCCCAGGAGATCCACAATGGACCTCGCTCTGACCGAAGAACAGCAAATGATCGTCGACATGACTCACGGCATCTTGGAGGAACACTGCACCATTGATGCCGTCCGCCAAGTAGAGGACGACCCCAGGGGTTATCCCGAGGCCCTGTGGAAACAGTTCGCTGAATCCGGGCTGACAGGCATGCTTATTCCTGAAGCCCAAGGTGGGGGCGGACAATCCCTGACCGAGGCCGCCCTGGTCTACGAAAAATTCGGCGAGTTCCTCGCGCCAGTGCCGCATTTCGTAAGTTCTGTGATCAGCGCCCGCCTTCTCATTCAGGCGGGCAGCGACGATCAGCAGAAGGAGTGGCTTGGGAAAATCGCCAGCGGCGATGCGATTCTGACACCCGCCTGGTTGGAACCCGACCGGGGCTTTGGCGAAGTCGGCATTCAGCTGAAGGCCAAGGCCGATGGCGGCGACTACCTGCTTTCCGGCGTCAAACGCCATGTCTACTTCGCGAGCGCTTCGGATCGATTGATCGTCCTGGCACGCAGCGGCGACGGTGTCGACCTGTTCCTGGTTGACCCCAACGCCGAGGGCATGACCCTAACCCAGCAGCTCTCCCAATCCGGCGACGCCCAATACCGAGTCGACATGGACAACGTTCGCGTTTCAGCCAAGGACCGCTTGGGTTCGCCGGGAACCGGCTGGGCGACATTCAATGCCGTGCTTCACGAGGGCATCATCCTCCTGGCCGCCCAAGCCATCGGCGGCGCTCAGAAGGTGCTCGACATCACCGTCGAATACTCAAAGGAGCGCGTCCAGTTCGACAAACCCCTGGGCGCTTTCCAGGCACTCGCCCACTACATGGCCGATTCCGCCACGCATATCGATGGAGGCCGAGTTTTGGTTTACGAAGCCGCCTGGAATGCCGCAATGGGTCGCTCGATTTCGCGATTTGCCCCCATGGCCAAACTCTTTGCCTGCGAAACCTACCGGGAAGTCACGCGAGTCTGCGCCCAAATCTGGGGAGGCGTCGCCTTCACCATCGAGTACGACTGCCAACTCTATTTCAGGCGAGCCAAGCAGCTTCAGTTGTCCTGGTGGGATACGCCCTACCTCGAAAACCTGGTCGCCAGCGACGTACTCGATAAAGAGTAAGGGCACTGGACTGAGCGCTCGGTGAAAGACTCCCGGCGCCGCTCCCAAGCGC
>CAWVXN010000461.1:0-2933 GCA_963933695.1 uncultured Myxococcales bacterium
ACGATTCGCCGGATGTGCGAAGCGCTGGACTGCACGTATTTTGGAGTTTACGGCCAGACCGAGACCACCGGCCCTGCGGTTTACATTGAGGGCCCAGACGTCTTTGAACGCCCCACGTCGTGTGGTCGACCCTTTCCGGGTGTCGAGATTGGGATCTGGGACGACGAGAAGAGCCCCATGCCCTCGGGCGCTGTGGGGGAAATTATGGTGCGAGGCCCGATTACGGCGCGCTATTGGCGAAACGATGAAGCGAACCGATTGCTTTATTCCGGCGATTGGGTCCACACGGGCGACCTGGGGTACCTGGACGAACAGGGCTTCCTGTTTTTCAAGGGTCGGCTGAAAGAGTTGATCAAAACCGGCGCAGAAAATGTCTATCCCCGGGAGGTGGAGTCGGTGCTGGAAAATCATCCCGGGATTGCCGATGTGGCGGTGTTTGGACTGCCCGACGCGACCTGGGGCGAGGTGGTCTTCGCGGCCGTGGTGTCGCGCACGGAAAGCACCCCCACCGTCGACGAAATCAAGGAGTTTTGTCGAGGCAAGATCGGGGGCTACAAAATTCCCAAGGGAATCTTCCGGGTGGAGACGATTCCCCGGAACCACACGGGGAAGATCCTTCGCCAGTCCCTGGTGGAGCAAGCACTGGTGGACCGAGCGCTGGTGGACCAAGCGCTGGTCAAGGGACAGGGGAGTTGATCGCAGGTTCCCGGATGCGGTTTGGGCCCCAAAAGCCAAAAGCCTCCGGGTGGGATGGGGGTCGCGGGCGTGGGTGTCTTGCCCTCGGGGCCGGGTATCGGGTATAGAGTTGCCCAGGCTGGATTCTTGAGTGCGTTTCAGATTCAGCGTTCCCACAAAAATGCGAGGCGGCCCATGAACTCAGCCATCGATCTGCGGAGCGACACGGTGACTCGCCCCACCCCGGCGATGCGGGCCGCCATGTCGAGTGCCGAATTGGGGGACGACGTCTACGGAGAGGACCCGACGGTCAATCGGCTCCAGGAGCTGGCCGCCGAGTTGACGGGAAAGCAGGGGGCACTCTTCATGCCCTCGGGCACCATGGCCAATCAGGTGGCCGTTCGGGCCTGGACCCAGCCCGGAGACGCATTGATGACCGCCCGGGATGCCCACGTATATTTGTATGAAGGCGGCGGCGCAGCGGCGCTCTCGGGCGTGCAGGCCGTCTTGTTGGGCAGCAACGGTCTTTTCGGGCTGAAAGACGTCCAGGCGGCGACGGCTCCCGATGATATTCATTTTGCGCGCACTCGATTGGTGTCCA
Organism: uncultured Myxococcales bacterium; assembly: GCA_963933695.1. Lineage (GTDB taxonomy): Bacteria > Myxococcota_A > UBA9160 > UBA9160 > UBA4427 > JAZXM01. The sequence continues at coordinate 1,277 of CAWVXN010000461.1, forward strand.
TTGAAAACACCCACAACCGAAGTGGCGGCCGGATCTTTCCCCAGGCGGAAACAGAAGCTATCGGGGAGTGGGCGCGTAAGCGTGGCTGGGCTCTCCACCTCGACGGCGCGCGGGTTTTCAACGCATCGGTGGCCTCGGGGTCGAGCGTTGAGGAAATCGCCCGTCCCTTCGATTCGGTTTCGTTCTGTCTCTCCAAGGGGCTGGGTGCGCCGGTGGGATCATTGCTTTGCGGTGATCGAGGGTTTATCAAAGACGCAGTCCGTATCCGGAAGCTCTTTGGCGGTGGCATGCGACAGGTGGGGATGCTGGCGGCGGCGGGAATTCATGCGCTGGACCACCACGTGGCCAGGCTGGCGGAAGATCATCAGAAAGCGCGGTTTCTGGCGGAAGGCCTGGCGGGTGTCCCGGGGATTGAAATGCACGGCATCCCGGAGACGAATATTGTCGTGATCAAGGCGCAAAACGCCCCCGAGTTGTCCAAGCGTGCCCAGGAGGAGGGGGTTCTCCTGAGTTTGATGGATGCCGCTACCCTGCGAGCGGTTACCCATCTGGATGTCAGTCACGAGGAGGTGGCCAGTGCGGCGGAAATCCTCGTGCGGGTTCTGGCTCACGGCGATGCATGATCCCTTGTTTTTTTTGACCCACGTTTTCTGAGAGTCTCGTCGGGCCAACGGATTTTCGGTCTCATCCGCCCGGCCGCAGTAGTGGGTTTTGTGCGGGTCTAAGTGACTTGGAAGATTGATGGGATAACGAGGAGAGTTTAATGGGACTTTTTGAGCGCTTCCTCAGCCTATGGGTGGCCGCCTCGATTGCGGTTGGAATTACTCTGGGCGTTCTGCTTCCGGGCGTGTTTGAAGTTCTGGCGGGGCTGGAGGTGGCACGAGTCAATGGGCTCGTCGCCATTCTGATCTGGGTGATGATCTACCCCATGATGGTGAACGTCGACTTGTCGTCGCTTCGTCACATCGGAGATCGGCCCAAAGGGCTGGTCATTACCCTGACTGTCAATTGGCTCATCAAGCCGTTTACCATGGCGGGCCTGGGTTTGCTTTTTTTCGAGGTGTTTTTTCGATCGTGGGTCGATCCCGTGGACGCCCGGGAATACATAGCCGGCATGATCCTGTTGGGCGCAGCGCCTTGCACAGCCATGGTCTTTGTCTGGAGCCAACTGACCCGGGGAGACGCCACCTATACCCTGGTTCAGGTTTCGGTCAACGACCTGATTATGGTCTTTGCCTTCGCGCCCCTGGTGGCTCTGCTTCTCGGCGTCGCGGACGTCGTGGTTCCCTGGTCGACACTTCTGCTTTCGGTGGTGCTCTACGTCGTGGTTCCCCTGGTGGCGGGCTATTTTACCCGGCGGGCACTGCTCTCGCATGGAGGCGGCCCGGAAGCGGTGGCGGCTTTCAGTGCGAGGCTCAAGCCCTATACGGTGGTCGGTCTTCTGGCGACCGTGGTGCTGCTCTTTGCCTTTCAGGGGCCGCGCATTCTCGAGCAACCCGGGGTGATCGTATTGATCGCGATTCCCTTGTTGATTCAGAGCTACGGGATTTTTGCAGTGGCGTACGGCTGGGCTTGGGCTTGGCGGTTGCCCTTTTCTATCGCGGCTCCAGCTGCGATGATTGGCACCTCGAATTTTTTTGAGTTGGCAGTAGCGGTC
>CAWVXN010000462.1:0-2921 GCA_963933695.1 uncultured Myxococcales bacterium
CATAAACCTATTAGGAACAATGAACTGACGCTTTTTTCTCATCCTCGGTGATAATATCCCAAGGGGCTTCAGAACGATGTCGCCATCCTTTTCAGGGATTTCGATCACCGCCGTTGCATCGCGAGCAAATTCGCCTTCGTCCATTCGCCGCCGGGTTGTCGCGATCATCGTGGAAATCTGTCGCCGGGTCTCGGCGAGGGTGTATTTCGGCTGCGTCCACGCGGCGGCATTCTCGAGTATCTGCTCGTCCGTCTGACCCCGCGTACAATACCTCCCGACAAGCACGAATACCGAAGGGTTCCACTGGCCGGATATGGCCAGCCTCTCGATATATGTGCGATCGGGAACAGACGCGTCGTAGATGCCGAGGTTCAGTTTGTCGGCTTCTTCCGTCGCGTAAGGATAATGGAGCCACACTGTTTCGGCGCGAATGGGAGCACGGTCGTCGTGCGTCTTCATCTTGACCGCTTCAATCGCATACCCTCGGCCCGCCTTTGTCTTCGTCGGATAGCTCACCGTCCCGGCGAGACGCAGAATGCGCCGCGGGTCCTTGATCATGTCCGATTTAAAATGGCGGGACAGAGCCTCCTGCTGCTTTGTCCACTGATCGAGGTTGTAGGTGCCGGCATCCAGCTCCCAATAGTAATGACCTCGATTGTTGGGCGTGCTCCCCGTCACCACCGTGAATGTGGGCTTGAGCGGGATGTCACGGTTCAGACTGGCCTGGCTGTCGATGTCGGCAACCTGGAAGAAGCTGACCTCGATGTCCTTATCCGTGGCGGCCTTGCTGCGGTTCGTCCCCGGTTTCCGGGGATTTAGCCCGACATACACATTGCGCTTCTCTGTGTTGCGGGCGACCGCGTGCTCGGCGGCCTCTTCGATCTTATCGATCGGAAAATATTTGTACCGCCACGCGCTCTTATCCTCGGGGCAGCCGTCATCGATCTGGATCAATCCATCGGGGTATTCGTCGGCCGCCAGATCAAACAACGCCCACAGGTGGCCAAGGATGGCGGCTCCGTTGGGCTTGAACAGCTCCTCCACGTTACCGGCCATGGCGTTTGGTCGCGTAATAGCAATAGTGAAGCGGTCCCAGCTTCTCCTGGGTAAGTTCAACCAGCCCACGGGTTCCCGCCCAGTAGGCGTAACGGGCAATCTTTTCCGTCAGCTCCTGCGCAGGCGTAGCTGGCGGCTGGTTGCTGTTCAGGATAGGACGCTTCCGGTCCATAGGCAGGAAGCCTTCGTGATAGGTGATTTTGGAGCCGGGCAGCCCCATCTCAAGAAATTGTTCGAACATCTCACGTGTCACCGTCTGTGGGGGGATGGGCGACGGCCCCGGGATTTCCCCGGGACCGCCGTGCTTGTCAGCCAAATTCGCTGGCGGACGCATCAGAACCGCCGTCCGACATTTCTGCCGGCCGATCGACCCACTTGGAGATGGTGAATATCGGCACCGAGGTGTGTCCCTGGCCGAGCTTCAGAGGCTTCGCGCCTTCGAACTTCACGACAGGCAGCTTCGCGGGATTGGTGTCACGCCCCTCGAGGTAAAGATCGTGGAGCTTATCCAAGCCGATCACGGCACCTTTCGAGTTGGTCGCCCACTCACGCAGGCCGTCGAGGCTCTCCCCGTACGCCTTAATGGCGAAGCCGCGCTTCCATTCCCCACCATCCGAGGGTTTGGGAGCCGCCTTCTGCAGACTGGGGTCCCACTGGAACTCCGGTGCAATTCCCGGCTCGAACTTGAGCCAGCCCGTCTTGATGCGTTCAAGATCAAAGACTGCCTCCGACCAGGTGATGACCTCCGGGCCGTTCTCGCCTGACCGCTGCCAGCTCGAAGTCGACGCCATCCAGCGCATGTTGGGGGTAAAGTTCGAAGAGTCGGCAAAGTTTAGGGCCATTATTGGCCTCCTTTTTATCGTTGAGGTTGGAAAAGACTGAGACCTCCTAAAAACCGAGAATCTCAGCCGCCTTCGCCCTGGCATCGTCGTGCCAGCGGAAGCCTGTGAAGTCCGGAACCTGCGCCCGGACAAAATCTTCTGGGGTATCGGCAGCGTCCAGCCGCTCACCGAGGACACGCGCCACGTGGCTGACCTCATCGAGGGCCAGTTTCGCGTCAGCCGGAGACAATTCGTATATCGTCGCCTCCTTCGGCGTGCAGTAGGCCACCCGCTGCGTCTGGTTGTTTGATGCGTGGGCGTAGATCGCGAGCTGGGCGCGGTGATCAGGCGAGATCGAGGACGGCATTCGCTCCGTCGTCTTCAGATCGACGCTGAACCCGTGACTGTCATAGCTAAAATCCTTGTAGCCAATGACCGGCACCGGACAGCCCTCGATGGTCGTCGTGATCTTGTCACCGTGACCCGTCGGAATACCGAGCGGCCTGAGAGCCTCGACCGCAACCCGAACGGTTCCGGGATATTCAGACCGGGTGGTCTTGTATCCCTGCATCACGTCGCGCTGCTTGTCGCGGGCATCGCCGCCCTGAGCACTGAGTGCCGTCTTCTCGTTGAAGGTCCGGACGGCTAGCTCAATACATTCTTCGATACTGGCTTCAGGGTTTTTCAGGCCAAAGATAGTGCCGTCTTCCGTGCCGATACCGCGAGCAGCGTGAACAGACATCGATCCGCGGACCCCGCAGAGATACTGAATGCCCCACAATGTCATGTCGGCCTTGGCCAGATTGAACGAGGACGCGCTCATATGACCGACCCTGTGCTTTCTGTACGGATTATCCATTGGCCGCGTACCCCCACTTTTCGTCGGCTTCCCGGTTGTCGCCGGTGCGATCGAACTCACCCAGCAGCCGCTCGTAGGCAGCCCAGCTCATAACGACGAGCGGGTCCCTGCGGTCTTCCTTCACGAACAGGAGATCGGGATCATGCCGACGCCACTTGTTCAGCGTCCTCATCGGCGACGCGTCT
>CAWVXN010000463.1:0-2912 GCA_963933695.1 uncultured Myxococcales bacterium
GGGCCGCTGGCCGCCGGTCAACAGTCGAGCACCCTGAGCCGTGGCCTCTTCGACCTGGGCTTCCACCTTCGCGAGGAAGCGTTCGTCGATCATCGGGCCGATATCCGTTCCCGCATGGAGACCGTTTCCCAGGCGGAGCGAACGAACGTGCTCCACAAGTGCCTCGGTGAACTCCGACGCACGTGAGCGGGGGATATAGACCCGTTCAGTGGAGGTGCATACTTGCCCGCAATTGAGCAGCGCCGAATAGGCGAGGGCACGGGCCGCTTTCTCGGGCTCGGCGTCCTCGGCGATCACCATGGGATCCTTACCGCCGAGTTCCAGGTGCAGCTTCTTCATTTGGGGCGCCGCCAGGGAAGCGATGCGCTGGCCCGTTGCCAAGCTGCCCGTAAACGCAATGGCGGCCACCGAGGGATGAACCACCAAGGGCTCTCCCGCTTCGAGTCCGGTCCCCGTCAGAACGTTCACCACCCCCGGCGGCAAGTCTGCCAGGCAGTGTTCCGCCAGGTAGAGGCTCGAGAGCGGGGTAAGTTCCGAGGGCTTGACCACGCAGGTATTGCCCGCCGCCAAGGCCGGGGCGAGCTTCCACGCCAGCAACATAATCGGGTAATTCCACGGCGTAATGCAGGCCACGACTCCGTAGGGTTCCTTGAGGGTGAAGTTGAACTGGGTGGAGGCACCCGGCGGAAGTACCTGACCCACCTCGTGGCGACCGAGTTCCGCGTAGTAGTCAAAGGTATTCGCCGACCACTCGATTTCTTCTTCGTTCTCCACCCGGGGCTTGCCTTCTTCTCGGGTCAGTAACTCGATGAGCGCACCCTGGTGCTCGCGCATCCGCGTGGCGATCTGGTGGAGCAATTCAGCGCGCTCATTGGCCACACTCCCGGACCATCGAGGGAACGCGGCGGCGGCAGACGCAACGGCGGCCTCGACATCCTCCGCCCCCGACGCCGGCACCGTATCCAAGACCTCACCGGTGGCCGGGTCGCGAACCTCGGTCCGCTCCCCCGACATCGCATCCCGGGGGCCACCATTCAGCCACAAACTCTTCATCCCGATTCCTCCAAGACGGAAGATAGGGGAAGAACAGGCCGGGCTCGCATGGATCCCAAAGCGAAATCTAAAGTTTTTCGACTTCGCCGAATGTGCCGAAAAAGTGCTCGGTCCAGCTCGAAAGCAGGGGCGGGAGATCTGGCAGCCCCAAGCTTCGCAATTCGTCGGCGATGGGGTGACTGCCCAGTTCAAGAGAGACACCCTCGCCACCGGGGCGCGTGCTCTCCTTTTTACCCCCGCGACTAAACGCAATGCGGTGGGGTGAACCTTTGATCAACGTATACCCGACCGCAGGGGTCTCGGGCGTTTCGGCGTCACCGCCCCGGGGCAGGGTCAAAGTGAATACTGGCTCTCCCCCCATCCTGAGCGCGCAGGTCGCCGAGCCTTCGCTGATCGAAAAGTCGATCTCTTCCACGGTTTTGGGAAAGCCCCAGATCTGGAAGCCCGCTTCTTGGGTAAAAGACTGATTCACGGGCAGGTGGTGGATATACGATCCGATTTCGGCTTCGGGTTTCCCTTTGGGCCGAACGAAGAAAACCACCCCGACCTCGTCGTAGTCGCCTAGGTCGTTGTCCCGGTAGTCCACCATCACCAGGCAGAGCTGGGTCTTTCCCGGAGCCACCTCGTCGGCCTCGAACTCGGGGGGGATGATCTTGCTCGCCGCCTGATGATCGACCATGTACATCACCGTACCCGACGAGGCGTCGCGTACCGCCACGGGGAGTGTCACCGTCTGGCCTTGAATTTCGTAACTGCTGCTCATTGGAAGAACCTCATTTGGGCGGGGGGAAGGGCACAATCTCAAGAACACGACCCCTCAGGCGAAAGCGGCAAGCCGGCCCCGGATCGACTCCCGGGCCTCGTTCATGATTCGGTCGATGAGCGCCTGGCAGGTGGGTATGTCGTGGATGAGTCCCGCCACCATGCCGCAGCTCCAGGGGCCCGCGTCCAGGTCGCCTTCGCGCATGATCTTGGGGTAGACGCCGCCCACCAGTTGCGCGATGTCGTCGATCCCCATTTCATCGCCCTTGGTTCTTTCGATCTCGACAATTTTCTCCACTGCGGCGTTGTTAAGAACCCTCTCGGTATTGCGCAGGGAGCGCATGATCAGTCGAGTGTCCAGTTCGCTGGCGTTCACGATGGCCTGCTTGACGTTCTCGTGCACCGGCGCTTCCTGGGTGGCAATGAAGCGCGTCCCCATGTTGATGCCCTCTGCCCCCATGGCCAGAGCGGCCACAAACTGCTGGGAGGTACCCAACCCGCCCGAAGCCACAAAGGGAATACTCAACTCCTCGGCGCAACGCGGCAATAGGATCATGTTGGGAATGTCGTCCTCACCCGGGTGACCACCACACTCGAAGCCGTCCACGCTCACCGCATCGCAACCAATGCGCTCAGCCTTAAGCGAGTGACGCACCGAGGTGCACTTATGAATGACCGAGATGTCGGCCGCCTTGAGCTGGGGCATGTATTTCTCAGGACTGCGCCCTGCGGTTTCCACGATTTTCACCCCGCCCGCGATGATGGCGTCGATGTACCCCGGATAATCCGGGGCAACGAAGCCCGGTAGAAAGGTCAAGTTGACGCCAATGGGTTTGTCGGTCATCTCGCGGCAACGCGTGATTTCCTTGGCCAGGTCTTCCGGGCTGGGCTGGGTAAGCCCGGTGAGAATTCCCAGGCCACCGGCATTGGAAACTGCGGAAGCCATTTCTGCCAGGCCCACGTGATGCATACCCCCCTGGATGATGGGATGTTCGATGCCAAACAACTCGGTGATGCGCGTCTTCATGGGGTCTCCTTGATCTGGCTGGGTGTGCCTGGATGTGGCCGGGGGAGGGAGAGGGAGAGGGAGGGAGGGG
>CAWVXN010000464.1:0-2898 GCA_963933695.1 uncultured Myxococcales bacterium
TTTCCGGTACGGTGAATTCCCTGACCGAGCCTTGTTGCCGCTCCTGGCTCGAAGGGCCTCTGGAGCCGACGGTTTCCAGTAGGAGGCCCGAATGGGGCCCAGCTCGCACCGCGGTGTACCGGACCAATCGGACGATGCCCGCGCGTAGGCTGCGGGCTGCGGCCCTGGTTTCTGTCGCGAAGCTCGGGGCCAGCAGGATGGCTCGAACCGGTGCATCGGGAGAGATTTTCAACTCGGGTGCGAGCTTGGCCCAGTCCCCCACTCGCGCTGCAATCCATGCACGCTGGGCGAGGGAACGGGTTAAAAGCGTGGCATCGCTTTCGCCCTCTAAGGCCAGCAGCATCAGGACCACGTCGCCGTGATCGTTGACCGTCACCAGATCGATGGGCGAGGCCAGTCCCATGATGTTTTCCGCGATTACGCGAAGTCCCGGATCCAGCTGGTGGAGTTGTCCCTTTACCCCTGTTCGTAGGTGTTCGATGGATAGGGGCTGGGCTTTTTGAATATCGGTCAAGGCAGTCCCTGGAGCGCATCGGTCAGCAGGAGTTGGGCTACGTCGCGCAGAGCCCTTGCCGCGGGGGATTGGGGGTGGGCGAGGCCGATGGGCCTTTGGGCCACGATGGCCCTGTAGACATGCAGGGCGTCGACCAGAAGTCCGTAGCTCTGCACATCATGTCCGAGGTTCTTACGAGCGGCTTGGGCTATACGAGCGAAGGCAGTCTCGGCTTCCGCGCGGCACTCGGCGCCGTGGATTGTGATTCCCACCCGGGCCTGGGACTGCTTTTGGACGATGGCTCTGGCAGTTTTTAAGGCGTCCTGAAGGTCCGAGGTTTTGGACGAGGTAAAGAGCAGGGTCCAGCGAAGGAGCGCACAATCTTCCCACCCGGCGTTGAGCCACAATGGCGGGATGCGGACAAAGATCAGCCCGCCTTCGGCTCCGCCACGCGCGCCCGCGGCGGCCTCTCGGGCAATCTGATCGAGGCTCTTGAGATCCTTTGCGAGGGTTGGTCGAAGCTCGACGCCCAGAGGGCCCGCACCGGCCTGGGGCCAGAGGGGCGAGGGGCTGACATCGTCGGGTGAGATGACCAAGGCGTCGCCCCCGAGGCGTGCCACCTCTACGGCGAGATTCCACGTGAAAGCCGCGCGTACTACGTCCCGGTCGCCGATGGGAACGCCGACGATTTGAGGCGATGAGGGTTGCGAGGAAGGTCTCGTTTTTTTTTTGGCAAGCCTACCCTCGGGCGCGTCCGGCTTAGCCAGTTCGGGTCCGAAGTGATGAAGGACGTCGGCGAGGTTGCGAGGCAAGCGCAGAGACTAGCGGACGTGGAGGACTGAGTTGGTCTGCCCCATCGGTCCAGCTGAGCTGTTCTGATTCGCGGGGTCAACCCTCCACTGGCCGTCTACGAAATAGCGGTATTGGTAGGTTCCGGGTGGCAAGCTCAGCACTTTGACCCATACCCGCGTTCGCCCCTCGGCTTCGACTCGGGAGAGAACGTTCCGGTCGGGCACCCAGTCGTTGAAGTCGCCGGCAATTCTCACGTCGCCGGCGTCCGAGTCCCGGTATTCCACCACGACCTCCCGCTTCTCCGAGTTGCTGAAATCCGCGTTCTCGGCGGTGGTTGGGGCGAAGGCTTGTGGTCCACCCAAACTCACCTCCATGGCCACGGCCGCGTAGTCCAGAGCGCCATTGGCCTTGGGCGCATACAGGCTGATGGGTTTGCCTTTTTGCGCGGCTTCGCGGAGTTTTACGTTGAGTCGGATGACCGAGTCGAAGCACAGATCCCGGAAAAGCTCTCTGATTTCGCCCAGGGTTTCCCGGGCATAGCGTGTTCGTCCGTCGTAGAGAGTCGGCAGTACTCGAACCGAGAGAGAGTGCCCGACACGGTCCATCAACAGGGAGATTGTCTCAAGGAGCTTTTGGACACCGTCCACGGCAAAGGAGCTGGTTTCCAGCGGTACGATGACTTCCTGGGAAGCCCTCAAAGCATTGAAAGTCAGGAGGCTGACTGCGGGTGGGCAGTCGATCAGGATGAAGTCGTAGTCGGCCTTGAGGGAATCCAGCGCCTGAGAGAGCCTTTCGGTGCGTGCCTCTTGGTGTTCTGCAGCGAGTTTCTGCTCAAGGGCCGAGAGCACGATTCCAGCAGGCGCAAGATCGACTCCGTGGAAGACATTGAGGATGATTCGGCTGAGTGCGGTCGCTCCGGCGGGTTCGACGAGAACCTCGTAAAGATTCTCGTCGAGTTCGTCCGGGTTTATGCCGAGGGCAAGGCTTGCGTGGGCCTGGGGATCCATGTCAATCACCAGAACAGTGAAACCGTCTGCCGCCAAAGCACCGGCAAGGTTGACCGTCGTCGTGGTTTTCCCGCAGCCCCCTTTTTGGTTGACGATGCTGATCGTTCGCATAGCGCATCCCCCGATTACTCGAGAACTTTTAGGCATCTGACGTGCTGTCGATTCGGCCCGACTTATTTTTTGGTTGAATTGTGCAGGGAAGTGTCCGTCCCTTTTTTATTTCTAGGTCCAAAGTGCTAGAGGGATTCACCGCAGTGGTGACTTTTTTATTCGGGTCGGAGGCCTTCCCCCAAGCGTTTCAAGCCCCTTTCAATGAGCGCTTATTTTGGTCGGCTGACTTTGCTCGCTTTACCCTCCGAGGGGTGTGCAGTGCGCGCCACGCATCGAGTTCGCGCCGAAAGTCACCCACTCGAAATATCCACTCACCTCCCCGAATGGCACGAACATCGCTGCCCTCGCTAAGGACCAACAGCACATCCCCTGTGGCCACGAGGGTTATTTCTTGGGACCTCCACGCGACTTCCGGCAGAATCTCTCGTAGGGCCTGAATGCTGCTCCGGATTCGCTGGACTGAGACCCCGGCGTCGATCAAGCGCTTGGCGGCCT
>CAWVXN010000465.1:0-2895 GCA_963933695.1 uncultured Myxococcales bacterium
ACGGATCTTGTCAGCCACCTCTCCGCGATAACCCACGATCGCAATCTGCTCCAGCAGGTCGTCATCGATCCGGCCCGCCATTTCGAGCCACTGCCCCTTCTTCGACATGAAGTTGAGTTCGTCCTGCAAGTCACCCCGACCAATGGAATCGAGCACCGGCCGGTAGGCGGGAGTCGATCCGTAGAAGGAAATTTGGGCCCGGGCACCATTCTTCGCGGCCTCGATCTCCTCGTCGTTGGATCCGGATGCAATGATCAACTGGCACGCGATCTCCAAGTCCTCTCGGCGACGCTCGGCCTTTTTCAATCCGCGCTCAAGATGGGGCAGGGTCACGCTTTGGATGTATTCCGCCGTATGAAAGGGATGAACGAAAAACCCATCGGCCACCTCGCCCACGGTTTCGGTCATTTTTGGCCCCACCGCGGCGAGAAAGATCGGCGGTACACCGTGCGGACTCGGCTCGGGGGTGAAGACCGGCGTCATCAGAGTGTGGTTATAGAACTCCCCCTGAAAATCCAGGCGCGTTCCGTTCTGCCAGCAATCCCAAATGGCACGGATCGCTTCCACCATCTCCTTCATGCGCGCCGCAGGCTTGGACCATTCCATGCTGAAGCGTCTCTGGATATGCGGACGGATTTGGGTTCCCAGGCCGAGAATGAAACGGCCGCCGCTGAGCAGTTGCATGTCCCAACCGGTATTGGCGAGGAGCATCGGGTTGCGCGCAAAGGCAATCGCGATCGCCGTAATCAACTCCAGACGCTCGGTCTGCTGAGCCGCAACCGTCAGGGGCAGGAAAGGGTCGTGCCGCCCCTCAAAAGTAAATCCCCCGGTGTAGCCCACGCTCTCCAACCTCTGAGCCGCCGGGCCGGCGTCCAGGGGGTTCTCCACCAATATTGCGCCATCCACCTTCACGTTCTTCTCCCCCATCCCTCAGTATATTCACTGACCATGAAGCAATCTCCCGGGTCTATCCCCCGACTCGAATTCGGGCTTTAATCGGCGCCGAAGCCGGGGGAACCTAGGCTACACACTCGCACGAACGCAAATGCCCCTGGGCGAGAAAGAACCATGCCGGCACGGAAAACTTAACGCTTCCGGTCACCGGCCTTCGCCGTTCGGCGCCCCAATCCCAGTGCCACTCGCCCGTCGGAGGTCCCACTTTGAGATCCAAATACACAACGGTTGGAATGCTGTTCTTGACCGCGAGTCTGTCGCCCGGAATCTCGCCCCTGCCGGCGGACGCCGCCCCACCCCAAAAACCGAACATCGTGATCCTTCTCGCCGACGACCTCGGGTGGGCAGATGTCGGTTATCACGGTGAGGAAGCCATTCGCACGCCCGCCCTGGATCGACTCTCTCGGGAGGGCGCGCAGCTGGACCGCTTCTATGCCACGCCGATCTGCTCTCCCACTCGGGCAGCCCTGATGACCGGCCGGGATCCCATCCGGCTAGGCGTCGCCTACGCGACGATCCTCCCGTGGAGCAACAACGGTATCCATCCCGACGAACGATTCATGCCCGAGAGTTTCCGGGACGCGGGCTACCAGACCGCCATGGTGGGCAAATGGCATCTCGGCCACGCCCAGCAGACCTATCACCCCAACGAACGCGGCTTCCAACATTTCTATGGCCACCTGCATACCGAGGTGGGCTATTTCCCGCCCTTCGCCAATCAGGGGGGGAAGGATTTTCAGGTCAACGGAAAATCCATCGACGATCAGGGCTACGAAACTTTCCTGCTGGCAGACGAAGCCTCGCGCTGGATTCGCGAACGCGACAAGGAAAAACCCTTCTTTCTCTACGTCCCCTTCATCGCGCCCCATACGCCCCTGGACGCCCCGGAAGACCTGAAGGCCCGCTACGCCGAGATGGACGACGACCGCAAGGCCACCCGCAGCAAACACAGCGACGACAGCCGCCGTATTGCCAAGCTCAGCGGCCGCTCCTCAGCGCGGCCCATGTACGCCGCGGTGGTCGATGCCATGGACCAAGCTGTCGGCAGGATACTAAAAACCCTCGACGACGAGGGACTGGCGGACAACACCATAGTGATCTTTTTCAGCGATAACGGCGGCGCCGCCTATGCGACCGGCGGCGCGGACAACGTCCCCCTGCGCGGCGGCAAGGGCAACACCTTCGAAGGGGGTATTCGCGTGGTCTCGCTCATCCGGTGGCCGGGTGTCATCGAAGCCAACAGCCGAGTCGAAAGCATCATCTCGGTGATGGACGTGTTTCCAAGCCTCGCGGCGGCGGCGGGGGTTCCCATCGAGGGGTCGCGCAAACTCGACGGGCGAAACATGTGGCCCGCCATCGCGGACAAGAAAAAAACCAAAAGGGAAGACCTGCTCTTCTTCGCATCGGAGACTCCCATCCGCGGAGCCTTTTCACTGACGGCTTTCGACGACGAATGGAAGCTCGTGCAGCAGGTCAGGCAGGGACTCCTCTCGGCCGAGGTCACCAACTACTTGTTCAACATTTCAGCTGATCCCTACGAATACAACAACCTGGCGACAACCCACCCCGACGTCGTGGCCGAAATGGCCGAGGCCATTCACTACTGGCGCACCCTCCATCCGGTGTCGGGCATTCGCTCCACGTTGACACCGCCCCCGGGTTGGCGCGCACCCCGGGATTGGGTCTCCTACCCCATTGCCCTGGCCCAGTTGCAGGACGAACCCGCCCCGGGCATGGCTCCCCCGGCGGTGCTTCCCGTGCTCGACTGGATGCACGGCGAATCCGGTCGGCTGATCTACGACTGCGAGCCCTATGGCCTGCTCGGCGGCGGTCTCTGCAAGTAGGCGCCTGTCAGTAGGTGCTTGAAGTAGGTGCTTGTCAGTAGGCGCTTGAAGTAGGCGCTTGAAGTAGGCGCTTGTCTCCGAGAACTCAGTCTCCGAG
>CAWVXN010000466.1:0-2895 GCA_963933695.1 uncultured Myxococcales bacterium
AGAACATTGGGAGAATTGGGTCTCTCAGGGTTTTCTGGCAGTTGAGTGTGAGCTTAAGGAGTTTCATTGTGATGTTGGTGACAATATTTACGGGTTCTGCTGAAGGACTGAATCCTCGGTGAGGTCCTTCCACTTGGCCTCGACGTTTTCTTCGGCTTTGCTTTTCGGTGCACTTTCTCTCCAGGAGAAAAATTGCGCCTGCAGCCGGGTTTTCTCTTTGTTGACCGCGTTCTTCTTCAGCTTCTGGTTCAACTCCTTCAGCAGGGCGGCCTTCCGCGCTTCGAGGTCGGACGGGTTTTCTTTCTTCAGTTGGGCGAGTTTCTTTCGGAAGCCGTCCTTGGACTGGCGGCTGAAGCGGTCCATCGTCTTGTAGAGGGCCTCGCGAACCTGTTCGGCGGTGCCGCCGTCGACCTCTTCGACATACTTCCGGAGAATGGTGCCCATGGTGTGGACCTTGTCGGGCATCGCGGTGTGAAGGTCGTGTTCTTCGCGGTAATCGTTCTTCAGGTTGAAGAGCCTGATCTCGCCGGAGTTGAGGTGGCGCATGAATTTGTAGTCGCCGATGATGATCGAGCTGATGGGCGGGTGGTAGTGGCAGGGGTAGTGATGAATGATGCCGGGGGCGGCGCGCTTCACCTTGCCCTTGTTTCCGTTCACGAACACGTCACGCAAGCTGCCGCCGTCCACCCCTTTGGGGAGCGGGGCTTTGCTTCCGCTCAGGTCGTGGAAGGTTGACAGAAAGTCCCATTGCACGATGGGCACGTCGCATTGGGAACCGGGCTTGATCCCGGGACCGGAAATCACGGTTGGCACGCGGATGCCGCCCTCGAAGATCGAGCGTTTGCCTTCTTGGAGGGGCCCGTTGAACCGGCGATTCTCCCCGTTGACCTTACGCTTTTCGGAAGCCCCTCCCCCATTGTCGGAAGTGAAGATGATGTAGGTGTTGTCGAGTTCCTCTTTTTCCTGGAGGGCGTCGAGAACGTCCCCGACGGTGAGGTCCATTTCCTCGATCATGGCGGCGTGGGTAATGGCCCGGTGGGCACTGGATTTCGGTGAATCGATTTTATCGGTGTCTCGGCCCTGAAAGATCCAGCGCTTCCTGCAGCGTTCAAAGGCCTCCTTCGTCGCCATGTGCGGAATATGCGGGGCGTAGTGGGAGATCATGAGGAAAAAGGATTGCTTGCCTGCGTGTTTCCGGATGAAAGCGGCCGAATCCCTTCTGAGCGAATGGAGGCGCTTGGGGTTGTCCGGCGGAAATGGGGTCTTCTTCTTTGGATCCCAATAGGAACCATGCCCATTGCCGTTGCCACCGGGTTCGCCTGGCCGTTCATCGGTGACGTCGTACCCGGCTTCATCGAAACGTCCCATGGCGCTGGCACCCTTCCCGAACATGGCGGTGAGGTAATTCCTGCCGGATGCCTTCAGCATCTCGCCCATCGTTGTTTCGTCATCGTAGCCATCCGGGCGCTGTTTCGATGAGAGTACGTCGAACACGTTGCGGTACTGGATGCGAGCCGTGGTCTTGCCAAACTGTAGACTGAGGCGTGACGCAGTGCAGGTCGGCGACGGCGCGTAGGCGGCGCTGAACCTTGCCCCCATCTTGGCCAAGCGATCCAGTCCCGGCGTACGGATGAAAGCATGTTTGGTGCTGGGATCGGCATCCATCATCTGTACGGAGGTGTCCGCGTAGCCGAGGTCGTCGGCGTAGATGATGATGAAGTTCGGCGCCTTGGCTGCGGATAGCGCAAGGTTCGTGGAAAGAGCGAGGACCGAGAGGATGAACAGAGGGAATCGTTTCATGTCAGTTTATTGGGATCGTAGACGGAGAGTGGGACCGACCGGCAAACGATGCCGATCAAATGATGGGTGCAGATCTTCGAACGCTGGAATTGACTCGACCCGCAACAGATCGCCACGTCGCACCATCAGACTGCGAGTGATGGAAACATCGGGATGCGTTTGTGGGGAAAGCCCGTCGAAGGCTGCGGGATCATGAAACGAATCCCCATCGCCTGCCGTCGTCGACATCAGCAATCCGTAGCGAACGCCCGCTTGCAGAGAAACGGTCTCATCCAACCGGATGAACCGGAATTCGCCGGCCAACTCGCCCGGAGCGCCTTCGGATAGTTCGCACCGAGAGATTTCCTTTGCCGAGTTGCCAACCCAAGTCACCAAGCGCACGACGTGGGGTGCACTGAGTCGACGCTTGTTGGGATTGCCTGCCAGACTTGGCTGGTCGCGACTGCGCTCGGTTGGAATCGCACGCGCTGGGCGGACCGGGGTGTCGCGGTCGTGGTCGTCCCAGAGACCTAGGTGGGTAACTTGTTTCGCCTCTCGCACCGTGAATTCGAAGCCGATTTCGCCGGTAAGATCGTTGCGCAAATTGTGCCAGCCAGGTTCGATCACAAGCGAGTCGGCTGTGGTTGGGCCAAGTTCGCGAGCATACCCACGATTGTGGATTTTCAAAAGCTCGGCAGCCAACTGTTCCGCTCTGGCGGAGTCTGTATCCGCAATTCCATCGCCGGTTTCATAGAGATCAACGTCCAAATCGTAGTAGACCCTGGCGATCGAGGCTCCTCGCTGTCCCTTTTGAATCGACGGCAAGGCCAAACCACCATTGACAACGAGCTTTTCGCTTCCTTTCCGAAGTGCGAGCGCGTCATTCGAATAGGGAGGCCCGAGATGGCAGAAAAATACCCTGGGTCTTCGGTCCTCACCCTCAGCATCTCCGGTCCAATGGGCCAGGCAATCATGGCTGTCCTGGGCTTCGTTCGGAGCCAGCGAGTGTCCGACAACACGGGCGAGTGTCGCATAAAGATCGGTCAACGTCACAATCGAGCGATTCAGTTTTCCGCCCTCAAGAACTGCGGGCCATGAAACCATAAAGGGAACTCG
>CAWVXN010000467.1:0-2893 GCA_963933695.1 uncultured Myxococcales bacterium
GAGCCGCCTTCCGGTCGCCGTCCTGCCAGAGCTTCCACATGCCCGCCAGCTGGTCGCCCCGCCCGAGCCACTCGTGGAAAGCCGCATAGACCGGAACGTTCAAATACGCCGCCACTGCACGCCGGCCAATGGCCAGAGCCTTTTCGCGATCAGCGATCGGGAGCACAAAAATTCGCGCCGCAATTTCCTTGCCCTCGCCGCCTTCGTGCACGAGGGGAACCACTTGCTTCACATCCTCGGCGGAAAGCCAGTTCAAAATGGCGCCATCCCCTTCTCGGCCCGCCAGTCTCAACATCCCCTGGCGCAGGGCCGCAATCAGAATGGGCGGCGACTCGGGGAGCTTCACCCCCAAACGAAACCCCTTCACGGTGAAGCGCTCAAAGCTCTCGTCGACCTTTTCCCCAGCCAGGGCCTTACGCAGGAAGCGCACCATGTCTCGAACCTGCTGGTAGGGCTGCTCGAAAGGGATTCCGTTCCAACGCCCCACGATGACATCCGAAGAGGCCCCGATGCCCATCACAAAACGACCCGGCGCCGCGTCGGCCAGGGAAGCCACGGACTGGGCCATAAGCGCCGCGCCTCGGGTGTAAGCGGGGATGATGGCCACGCCCAGGCGCGCGGTTGGGGTCCAGGCAGCCGCCATAGCCAGCGGAGTGAACCCATCGTGGCCATTGGCTTCGGACGACCAGAAATCCGTGTAGCCGAGATCAATCATTTCCTTGAGCCAATCCTCGTGGGCGTGCAGCGGGATTCCGGCCAGGGGAAGGGACATGCCATATCGAGCCATCAACGTTTCTCCTTCTTGGCCAGCTTGGCCCATGTGTCGCGCAGGGTCACCGTGCGGTTCATCACCAGCCGCTCGGCACTCGAATCGGAATCAACATTGAAATACCCCAGGCGTTCGAACTGGCAGGCGCTGCCGGGTTCTGCGTTTGCCAGGCTGGGCTCCAACTGGGCATCTTCAATGACTTCGAGAGAGGCCGGGTTCAGGTAGTCGAGGAAATCCTCACCCTCCTCCAGAGCCCCAGGCTGCTCAACGGTGAACAAGGGCCCGTAGAGGCGAACCTCGGCGGGCACGGCATGGCGGGCCGAAACCCAGTGCAGGGTTCCCTTGACCTTGCGCCCGTCGGGGGAGTCCCCGCCCCGGGTCGCCGGATCGTAGGTGCAGCGCAGTTCCGTCACCTCTCCTTGGGCGTCCTTGATCACATCGGTGCAGGTGATGAAAAACGCGTAGCGGAGTCGCACCTCTCGCCCCGGCCCCAGACGGAAGAACTTCTTGGGCGGATCCTCCATGAAGTCATCGCGCTCGATATAGAGTTCCCGGGAAAAGGGAACCCGGCGCACGCCCATGCTGGCATCCTCGGGATTGTTCACCGCCTCCAGTTCGTCCACTTCGCCTTCGGGGAAATTTTCGATCACAACCTTGAGGGGGCGCAAAACGCCCATCACCCGGGGTGCGCGGATATTCAGATCCTGGCGAATACTGTGCTCGAGCCGAGCGAGTTCGATGGTGTTGTCCCTCTTCCCAAGGCCAATCCCTCCGCAAAATTCACGGATCGCTTCGGGGGTATAGCCGCGCCGGCGCAGACCCCGAAGCGTGGGCATACGGGGGTCGTCCCAGCCACTGACATGGTTGCCCTCCACGAGCTTCTTCAGCTTGCGCTTGCTCAACACCGTGTGGGTCAGATTGAGCCGGGCAAATTCGATCTGTCGCGGCTTCTTTTCGAACCCGAGGGACTCAATAAACCAATCGTAGAGCGGACGATGGCCTACGAATTCAATGCTGCAAAGCGAATGGGTGATTTCCTCGATGGCGTCGGATTGCCCGTGGGCGAAGTCATACAGCGGATAGATGGGCCACGCGTCGCCGGTGCGATGATGACGGGTCTTCTGGATCCGGTACATGATCGGATCGCGCAGGGTTAGGACCGGCGAGGCCATGTCGATCTTGGCCCTCAAAACCCGGGAACCCTCGTCGAACTCACCCGCCCGCATGCGGACAAAGAGATCCAGGTTCTCCTCAACACTTCGGTCGCGCCAAGCGCTGTTCGTTCCCGGCTCGGTCAGGCTTCCGTGATTGGCCCTCATTTCCTCCGAGCCCTGGTCGTCCACAAAGGCCAAGCCTTTTTCGATCAGCCGCACCGCCATGGCGTAGAGCTGATCGAAGTAGTCCGATGTAAAGAAAAGCCGATCCCCCCAGTCGTATCCCAGCCACTTGACATCCTCGACGATGGCCTCCACGTGTTCCTGTTCCTCGGCGCTCGGATTGGTATCGTCGAAGCGGAGATTGCAGGTGCCCCCGAATTCATCCGCGAGGCTGAAGTTCACAGCGATCGCCTTGGCGTGACCGATGTGGAGGGCACCGTTCGGGTGCGGGGGAAAGCGGGTCGCCACTCGGCCCCCTCGCTTTCCTGCCTCGACGTCATCGGCGACGATGGTACGAATAAAATCTCTCGGCTCGTTGGCTTCATCGGTGGACACGGACAACTCTTTCTCAATTCCGGGTGCGGGGAAGTCCCTGGCGTGGCACACGAATCGCTTTCAGGGAATCAATGGCGGCCTAGCGTAGCATTCCGTTGGCCCCACGATCAGCGCCGGCTTCGGGGAATCTCCGCCCTGGGCCACTGGACAAGAGGGGCCCGGCGACGCGAACTCAACGTGCAGCCGGGCGACTCCGAAAAATCGGATTCGCCCGCCAGGCGCCCGAGACCAAGAGGGCGACCCCTCCGGTGACCACCGCCCAGAGCGAAAGCCCCGGGAGCGGAACCGGCACAAAGAGGATCTGGCCCGTATTGACTGCGCCCCGGGTATGGGTTCCAGGCGGCGCCCAAGTAAAATCCGAGGCCTGGCTGCCCTGCCCTTGGCGCTGGAGCGAATGTCCCACCGGCACCGA
>CAWVXN010000468.1:0-2892 GCA_963933695.1 uncultured Myxococcales bacterium
CAGATTTCTCATGACCCCGAACTCAATGGCCGCCCTGGATTCTTCCAGGGGGCGGGCGGTGACGAAGAAGCGCTCGAGCCGGCCGGGCACCGTGAGCCCCGCCAGCCACTCTTCGCGCTCGGCCCGGTTCACCGTCCGAAGCCGATCGGTCACCGCGCGGAGCCAGGGCACAGCGCTTCGGGCCGAGGGCCAATAGGTCAGCAACAGCCGCTCGGCCATGGCCGAGGAATCGAATTCAAAATCCTTCTGTTCGCGCAGGCTGCGCTCGTAGCGTAGATCGTCGTGGAAGTCGGTGACATCCAGGCTGTAGACCACGAGATCCGGCTGGTATTTGTAGGCCACCTGACGCAACAAGCGAAGCCCCAGAAGCGGTGAAGAACTGGTCCAGCCCAGGTTGACCACCCGCACTTCGGGTTCGCACCCCGCGGACTGGGCCAGGGCCTCGAATTGGTAGGGGTAGGCGGCCTCGTAGGGAAGGTTCCAGCCATAGGTGAACGAGTCACCGGCAAAGAGGATCACGAAATCCTCGGCGGCCAGGTCCTCTCCCTCGCCTCGAAATCGCGCTCCGTCCGAATTGATCTCCTTGCCGTCGGGCCAGGGACGATGGTCGACATCCAGCGCGTAGCTCTCCGCAACACGGGCAATCATCAGGGCACGAAAAGCGCGCGGAATCACCAGGACGAAAACCACGAAGGCCAGCACAATCGCGAGGAAAACCGGTGAACTGGCCCGGCGTAGGCCCAGCAGGCCAAGGCCCAGGACCCCAACAATCGCCAAGGGCACCCCCAGGCTCTCGGGGAAGCGAAAGAGGACGGACTCAATGAGCAGGGCCGCGAGCCACGGGTCCCCTCGGACCCAGCCCGCACGGAGCAAGTCCGCTCCACGGCCCGCGCGTCCGCCCCAGCGCCCGATCTTTATGAGACCCAGCCACCCGCCCCAAAGCACGAGCAGCAACCACCGGTGATCCGTGCCCCCCGCGCCATCCCAATGCGAACCCCAAAGCAGGACTGCCATGGGCACACAAACCAGGGTGCCGAAGGCGGCCCGCCAAGCGGATTGCTGAGTTGAATCGGTCATGCTGGCGCTCCCCAGAGGAGATCAGCCTCCTGGCAGGCTTCCATCGAGCAGTGCCTGCCTCTCGAAACGACGCGCGATTCGCCAGCCGTCGGCGGTGCGAACGAGTTCGTCCTCGTAGTAGGCGTAGACGGTAAAAATTGTCTGCTTAGCGTCCCCGTCGCGAATACACATGGGGTTGGTCACCAGCGTCCGACCTTTGGCGCGATCGCCGTCGAGTTCGATTTCACTGTTGCTCAGCGAGTGCAGAGTGACGGAAAAGATCGCCAGGGCCTTTTCGAGCCAGGCGCGAACCTCGGGGTACTTGCCTGCGATCCCCCCGGAACTCACGTAGTCGATATCCGCATCGGGCAGGAAGCACGTATCGAGTAGTGCGTAGTCCTTGGTATCGATGGCCTTGGCGTAGCGGGTAAGGAGGTCATCGATTTCGATTCGATCGGATACCGCCTGAAGAGAAAGTGACATGCAATGATCCTCCAGTTCGGGGCAACGGACGCTCCCGGGGCGGGTCAGCGTAAGGAACAGTTCCCCGCTGCGCTAACGCACCGGGGAGCGAGGCGAACGCTCGGATAAAAACGGCTTTCTGCATCGAGGCGCAAGAACTTTTCCAGAGAACCCTCTCGGAGATCGAGCTCCCGCGCTTAGGACAGGCAGCTCTGGCGGGTTCGGCATCCGGTAACTAGACGATCGCTCCCCGACCCCTATCATGGGAGACCCGGCTTCCTCCCAGGAGGGATTCCAACCGTGCACCAAGGCGTAATCCTCCAACCCACCTATCGCATCCACAACGATCGCGCCGTCGTCCAACTCTATGGACGACTGGAGTCGGGTCGTGCGTTCCTTGTGGAGGACGATCGCTTCAAACCGTATTTTTTCGTGCGTCAGATCGATCGCCGGCACCTTGAGAGCGAAGCCGGGGTCTCGCTTCGCGACACCGAGCTCAGTACGTTGGGTGGTGAACCGGTCTGCCGGGCGACCGTCAACCTTCCAGGAGCCATTCGGCCCCTGCGAACCCGCCTCGCGCGTCTCGGTGTCTCCAGCTACGAATCCGATCTTCGTTTCGCCTACCGCTACCTGATGGATCATGCCCTGCGGGATGGCGTCGGGATCGATGGGAAAATTGAAAGCCACGGACGAAGCGGCGATGCCGGCCCGGGCGCGGGACTCGTGCGATTCATCAACCCCGATCTCGTCAGCAGTGAAACCGAGATCGCGCTCTCTCATCTTTCCCTCGATCTCGAGACCACCCCCGATGCCAGTTCGATCTACTCAGCAGCGCTGGTCGGTTGCGGCACCGAGGAAGTCCACCTGGTCTCGACATCACCGGTTTCGGGAGCGGAGGTCTACGCCCAGGAATCGGCTTTTCTCGTGGCACTGGCCACGCGGATTCGCGAACTCGACCCCGACATCCTGCTCGGCTGGAACGTGGTCGACTTCGACCTGCGTGTCCTGCACAGGCGCTTCGAAGCCCTGGGGATCTCAGCCAGGGAACGCTGCATCGGAAGGCTTCCCGGGGATATCCAGTTCCAGGGCGATGCGAGCTTCACGCGCCAGAGCCGGGCCGACGTCTGCGGCCGTATGGTGGTGGACGGCATTCCACTGGTTCGGGATGCCCTACGCCTGCCCGATTACCGCCTGGGAACCGTGGCCCACGCCGTCTTGGGCCGGGGGAAGCTGATCAACGAAGAAGCGCCCGACGCCGCGGCGGAGATCACCCGCCTCTACCGGGAAGACCCCGAGGCCCTGGTGGCCTACAACCGCGAGGATGCGCGACTGGTGGTGGAAATCCTGGATCACGAGGACCTGTTGGCCTTGACG
>CAWVXN010000469.1:0-2885 GCA_963933695.1 uncultured Myxococcales bacterium
GCGCACGACATTTACCGAGTTGCTCGATCCGGGATTGCTCGACCTCTCGGTGGTGCGCAATGTTCGGAACATCAAGTTTCGGGGCTCGGCGGCGAAGATCCATCTGGCCCTGGGAGCCTTGCCGGAGTTCACGGCGTTGGCGGGTGAAAAGGATACGAGCCCCCTCGAGGGCGCCATCCAAATCGCTCCAAACATGATGTACATCCAGCGCGCCTACGACTGCACGAAATACGGCGACTATTCGCCGCACCCGTACCTCGATATTGAAATTCCCACCCTGACGGATCCCGACCTGGCTCCCTCGGGCCAGCACGTGATGTCGATTACCGCCAAGTATGCGCCCTACCAGCTGCGCAACGGAAGTTGGGAGGGGCACCGGGAAGCTTTCGTGGACGCGGTGCTTTCGACTCTCGGCGAGTATGCACCGAAACTCCGGGACTCGATCCTCCACAAGGAGGTCCTGCTCCCCAGCGACCTGGAAGCCCGCTTCGGTTTACCCGAGGGCAATGGAAACCACGGGGAGATGACCCTCGACCAGTTTCTGCACATGCGTCCGCTGCCCGGCTATGCGCAATACAAGGCGCCCGTTGAGGGGCTCTACCTTTGCGGAGCCGGCGCCCACCCGGGCGGAGGCGTGACCGGCTTGCCCGGCCACAACGCGGCGCGGGAGATCCTGAAGGCTTCGAACTAGGCCGAGCAAGATGTGTCTGGACTTATCGAGTGGGGTCGCTGTACATTCGGGGGAATGCTGGAGAGAGAGTTCATGCGCTTTGAGTCGGTCGAGTACCCGGCGCTGGCTGCGATTGCGTTGATCAGCCCAACCCGGTCCGGGAAGTTGAACCCGATCAGCCCCGGCCTACGGGCGGAGGTCGATGGGGCACCGGATCGAGTCGATGCCGGGAGCCTATCGAGGGCTTCATCGAGGAGCTTATCGAAGGGCCCATCGAGGGGCTTGTTGAGGGCCTTAGGGGTGCGCGGGTGACTAGGGGAGTTCAGCGCATCGGACTGCTGTTGGCCGGAGCCGTGCTTCTCGCGCTTACTGCAGTTGTCTTCTGGCCACCGCCCGAGTCCGGGGAACTGGCTTCGAGTGTTGAAGTGCTTCCACTTGATGGGGAACCCGATGCTTCGCCTCCGGCTGCCCCGGTTGCGGAGACCTCGACGAACAAGTCCTCTTCCCCGTTCATTTCGCCCTCTTCACCTTCCTCTTCCTCGTCGTCCTCTGCCACTCCACCCTCTTCCCCTCCATCTTCTGCCACTCCGCCCTCGTCCCTGTCTGCCGATGACCGGGAGGATTGGTTACAGGAACGGTATGGCGGGGCCCTAGAGGAGCGGGAGACGATCCGTGAAGGGGCGCTGCGAGAGCGTCGGAAACTCAATGTCAAGGAGCGTGGTGAGTACTGGGCCGTCGAGGCTCGGCTCGTCGATGAAATTGGTATCGAGGCCTACGATGAACTCCTCTACCAGGACGGAAGAAATAATCGGTCACGGGTCCATTGGGTGGCGGCGGGTTCCCATGCGGGCCAGGCGGGCATCGAGAAAGGTGACGTCATTCTCTCCTATGGGGGAGAGCCGGTCTTTGCGCCGCGCTCGGTTCGTGAAACCAATCGTCTTTTCCCTCCGGGAGAGCAGGTGGTTGTCGAGGTCGATCGGGACGGAGAGATTCTTGAATTCACACTCGCGACGGACTTGAGAAATCGGGGACGTTCAGGAATCGTCAACGGGATGACGCTGTTGCCGTTTTCAGTGAGGCCCTGACGGATGTCGACTCTTGAGGAAACGTCCTCGCGAAATCTCAGCTTTTGGCACGCCACCGCCTCCCAGCCGGCCCAGCCTTCCCTGGCCGGCGATATCGACGTGGATGTGGCGATCGTTGGGGGCGGATTCACGGGACTCTGGACCGCCTATTACCTGAAGTCCCTGGACCCCTCCCTGTCGGTGGCCATCGCCGAGGCCCGCTTTCCGGGTTTTGGTGCCTCGGGGAGGAATGGCGGATGGGCGGTGGGCGAGATGGCTGGAATGGCGACGTATTTCGGCGACCCGGCCACGCGGGAGTCGGGCGTTCGCCTGCAGCGGGCCATTTTTCAGGCGGTGGACGAGATCGGTCGCGTGACCCGGGAAGAGGGAATTGATTGTCACTATGCCAAGGGGGGCACGCTCAACCTTGCAACGGCGCCGGCCTTCGAGGCGCACCTGCGCGCTGAGGCGAAAGAATGGGAATCCCTGGGTTTCGGCCAGGACGATTTTCGCTGGCTGGAGAGCGATGAGGTCGCCCAGCGAGTGCGCGGTCCGAAAGTAAGTGGGGCTCTCTTCAGCCCTCATTGCGCGGTGGTCCATCCATTTCGCCTGGTCTCGGGGCTAGTCGATGTGCTGACCAAGAAGGGCGTTCAAATCTTTTCGGGAACCCCGGCGACTCGGATCGAAAATGGGAAGGTTCTCACCCCCGGCGGATGCATTCGGGCTCCCATGATCGTCCGGGCCACCGAAGGCTATACCGATTCGCTCCGAGGCCATCGGCGCGAAATGCTTCCCTTTTACTCGATGATGATTGCCACCGAGCCCCTTTCGAAGGAAACCTGGGATGAAATTGGGCTCGAGGCCCGGGAGACCTTTGGCGATCCTCGGCGAATGGTGATCTACGGCCAGCGCACTGCCGACGACCGGATCGCTTTTGGCGCACGCGGCGGTTACCTCTTCGGGTCGAAGATTCGCAGCGAGTTCTCCCCGGACGAGAAAGTTTTCGGAGAAGCCCGCAAAAGCCTGATCGAACTTTTCCCCATCCTTGAAGGGGTCGGCGTGACCCACTGTTGGGGCGGGGCCTTGGGGATTCCCAGGGATTGGCGCCCGGCTGTGGGCATTGACCGCCGAGCCGGGGGGGCTTGGGGGGG
>CAWVXN010000470.1:0-2883 GCA_963933695.1 uncultured Myxococcales bacterium
GCCGTCCGCAATCATGATGGGCGCAGAGTGGTTTTCGCTTCCGGAGTAATAACCCATGACCAGGTGATCAGAACTGAGGGAACGAAGAAAGACGTTGATCTCACTCGGGCTCATGGAATCTCTGTAAGCGACGGCAGCCTCGCGTGAATCAGCGAGGTCCTCTTCCTGTAGCCAGTAGAGGAGCATCTCCTCACTCGCTCCAGGGTTTACTGCCTCCGCCCCATCTTCGCCTTTGTGGGCTCTTTGAGGGGTGACGGTGGTGGTGTAACCGCTCTGGGCAATGGCGCCGTGGAAGAGACCCGCGGAGGTCGGCGACACCATAAGGGCCAAAGTATCCTGGCCCCCGGCGGACTCGCCGAAGATGCTCACGCGTTCGGGGTTGCCCCCGAAGGCCCGGATGTTCTGCTTGACCCACCGCAGAAGCTCGACTTGATCGAGCAACCCGAAATTTCCCGAGCGGTCGAGGGGGCCGTCCTCTTCGGTCCAGAGCCCGGGGTGGTAGAACCAACCGAGACCGCCCAGCCGGTAGTTGAAACTGAGCATGACGAGATTGAATCGCGTCGCCATCTGGCTGAAATCATAGAAGCCGCCGTGGCCCGTTGTATTGCCTCCGCCGTGGATCCAGACCATGACGGGCAGACCCTCTGGAGGCGTCTGTGCCGGGGTCCAGATGTTGAGGAAGAGGCAGTCTTCGGAGCCGAAGAGCTTTCCCAGAAGTTCGGCAGGCGCGCCGCCGAGCCAAGAGCCGCGTTGAAGGCACGCGCTCCCGATTTGGGTGGCCTCAAGGGTTCCGGGCCAGCTTGGAGCCGGCTGGGGGGCCCGCCAGCGCAGGGGGCCGACGGGTGGGGCCGCGTAGGGAATGCCAAGCCAGCCCATGGCGCCGTTGTCCGCGCGAAAGCCCACGACATTCCCTGTTGAAAGGGTGCGCTGGGTGGCGGGTTCCACTTCACCGGGAGTCGGCCTCGGGGTTTCGGGGCCTGCCCCGCAGGCTCCAAGGAGAAGGGAGATGATCAAGGTGACAAGGGTCCTGAGCATGACGACATCTTTCGTTTGACAAGGGGAGCCCATAGAGGAGCTCAAAAGGAAGGCCAGAGAGTAAGGCTTTGACGCTAACGAATCAGGGAGGGGACTGAAAAGTCCGATGCAAGCCGTTTCCTCGGCGATTCGGGCCCTGGAATGACCGGGCGGGTCCGGGTCCGGGGCTCAGCCGGCCCAATTCGGGACAATCTGATGCCGGCCCCGTAGGGCGTAGTAGGTCAGCCCAAGGCCGACAAGGCCGAGAAAGAGAAGTCCTATTTTCGGGTTGTAATAGAAGAGGGAGACCAAGCAGACCGCGGCGAGAATCAAGGCAAGGCAGGCAAGGTAGGGATAGCCCACCGCCATGAAGGGTCGGGGCAGATCCTTTTCCACGCTTCGTAATCGGATCAATGCCGCCATGGAAAGGATATAGAGGGACACCGCTCCGAAGCATGCCAGTGTAATGATCTCCGCGGTCCTCCCCGAAAGAATTGCGATGACACCCGCTCCCAGATTGACGGCGAGTGCGATTCGCGGTGTTCCGCTGCCCGGATGGATGCGGGCGAGCACTGCGGGGGCGAAACCCGACCGACCGAATTCGAAGGTCGCTCGTGCGGCCACTAGGATGATCCCGTGAAAAGAAGCGATCAGGCCGAGCAGGCCGACGCCGAGCAGGAGGGTGAACCAGACCGAATCACTGCCCACGACCAGGGCGAGAGCAAGGGGCAGCGGTGCATCGCTGGCTTCGGCTCCAGGGGCCGGGTAGACGATCTGCTCCCAGCCGGCCACGCCCGTAGCACTAAAGAAGACCGCCATGGCGAGGATCACGAGGGTCAGCATCGCGGTGCCAAATCCCAGGGCGACATTGCGCTGGGGGTTGTGGGCTTCTTCAGCTGCATTGGCCACGCCCTCAATCGCCAGATAGAACCAGATCGCGAAGGGCAGGCAGGCGAAAATCCCCCCATACCCGTTGGGCAGCGGGTTGTGGGAGAAGTTTTCCCAACTGAAATGGGGGAGGGTGAGGCCACAGAAAATCAACAACTCTCCCACCGCCAGAACCGTGATGACCAATTCAAAGAGTGCGGCTTGCCGCACTCCCCAAGCATTCAGGGAGGTAAATATCAGATAGGCCCCGATGGCGATGATCTCGACCGGAATGCCGCCGAATCGCTGGTGGATATAGGCCGCAACCGCCATAGCGATGGCTGGCGGCGCGAAGACAAATTCAATGATTTGAACGAGTCCACCGACGCACCCGCCCAGGGGCCCGAAGGCTCGCGCGCAGTAGACAAAGGCTCCACCCGCCCTGGGGATTGCACATGCCAGCTCCGTGTAGCTGAGGATGAAGCTCACATACATGAAGGTGACGAGAACCGTGGCCGCCAGCATTCCATAGCTGCCCCCGATCGGTAGGCCGAGGTTCCATCCGAAATACTCGCCGCTAATGACGTAGCCCACGCCGAGGCCCCAGAGGGTAATCGGGCCGAGGCTCTTTTTCAGCTTCGATTCTTCGGGCATGGGCCAACTCTACACGCGCCCTCCCGGGCCTGCTCGATTCTCAGAGCTCTCAGCGCTCTCAGGACCTTGGTGACCCTCAGGGAACGAATCCGGGGTTGGGCCATTTTCATGGCTGCGCGGAAGACTGGGCGTTCTTCTACTAGACTGGTGCGAGTCGATCATTCAGGGGGCCTGATCATGAAATCTCTCAATTTCGATATCCCAAAAAAAAGGGGTCCTGTTTCCGGATTTCGGTCCTCGTGTTGGGCATTGCTTTTATTCACACTGGCCTGCGTGAGTCCCCACCCTTCGGGCATCGAGTACGTTGGTGGGGAGGGTTCGGTCACGAGCGACGGTTTGCATCAAATC
>CAWVXN010000471.1:0-2881 GCA_963933695.1 uncultured Myxococcales bacterium
GGAACTGATCGCCGGGCACCCTCGACGGCTTGGCCCCGCGGCAGGCTCTACTCGTCGACGCCCTCGGTCCGCTCTGAGTCCGCGGGATCCGCCAGGGAGCGGAGTAATCCCACGAGCCCGCGAATCCCCGTCACGGGGTCACCTAGGGATTCAACATAACGCCCATACCCGGGATTCAGTCCAAGATGAGTCAAAACGGGGCACATGGTGCGTTTGACGCCTCCTTTCCCGCGAACCATTCCGTCAAGGCCTAACCGGCCTTGCGGCGAAGGGCCGTCGGCGCAATCGCTCCTGACTCTTCCGTCTGAGACCAAGGGCTTGGCTGCTCGGAGGCGACCGGCGACGGCTCGCTGCGGGCGTTCGCCTTCTACTACTACATGCTGCAGTGCCTGGTGGCGATCAACGTCAGCAAGTCGAGCGTGCAGCGCGCCGGCATGGCGATCCTCTCGGCCGCGCTCGGTTTCATCGCGGTTTTCGCGGTGCCCGCGCGCTGATCGACGCGCGCCAGGACGTTCCTGCCACCGCGGCCGCGGGGCGGTGACCTGGGCCGACAGGTCGTCGATCTGCGCCTGGAGTGCGCCCGGGTGGCGTTGAGGTCCTGGTCGGTAGCCGTTGACTGGCTCAAGGTGTGAGGCACTTCACATCCGATCCCCACTCCTTCCCCGACTGAGGGTTCATACGGCGCCATGTGGGCGCCCGATGAACCCCAAAGAAGGAAGGAATTACCCCATGAAAGCTCTACGTCTATTCACTACGAAAGCAGCCACGCCGTCCAACGACAATCGACACACGTGTACGATGTTCTATGGAAACAACGCCGAGGCTCGGTCCGACTCCCCCTCGAGTCCGAAATCATGCGGGAAACGAGGAAACCACATGATCCGTTTCAGCCGCACCGGCTGGACACTGTTCTCGGCCGCGGTTTTCGCCCTACTTTTCTCGGGAGTGGCGAATGCCCAGAGTCATCTCGGCCAGGATCCGAACGACCACGTCATTCTGTCGTTCTACGGGCAGGGCCAGTCGGGCCTCTGCGACGACGTGGATGGCCTTACGATGCAGTTCTCCCGAGTTCTTCCGGACGGTACGCGGGCGAGTTTCTCCATCCCAACGGGTAAGCTCTTCGTTGTCACGGATTTCGACCTCACCAGCTACGAGCCCACGCTCGCGCGCGGGGGGGCACTCGAGACGGTATTGCGGATCGCGAGTCCGAACCATGGGTCTAGCCCGATCGTCTACCGCTCCTCGTTCCACCTCGTGCAGGATCTCGAGTCGCGGAACTTCACGCGGAACTTCCAGACGCTGGCAGGCATCTCGGTCGCGAAGAACTCGGAACTCTGTCCCGAGATCTGGTTGGACAACGGATCGCCGGGTCAGGGGGTTCCTCTGAAGGTGACCTCGGGCACGTATCGCGGCTATCTGATCAGCGACGGGACCAGCGACCAAACCATCGGATTGCCGACGGAGATACGAAAGTCGTTGACTGGCCGCTGACTCAACTCCACGGACGTATCTGTTCCTTCGGGTACTTGATGCGGACCAAAAAGCGGACCTGTGGTGCGGCGGTAACGGGACTGACCGCGCCACGGGCTCCCCCGTCAAAGGATCCAATCAATCAAAGCACCCAAGAGGGGATAGGACATTCAAGCTGCATTCTGGCACAACGTCCGAGTATGGGCGTTATGTTAAATCCCTAGGGGGAGTCCCGTCGCGGGGCGCCGAATCATTGGTAGCGACGCGCGCGCTCCTTGAGGGAAGAAGTGCCGGGGAAGTAGACCGTCACGCCCAAGCGGATGTCGTACGAAAACGAGTAGACGTCGTTCACCGTCGTTTCCGTGTCGAATCCCGGCCCTGGGGTCGGAATGATGGTGGACGTCACCACAGGAACCGTGTAGTAACCGAGGCCCACCGAGAGCCCGACCGTCGCGCCCACCCCGGGGCTCGCCACGGGGGGCTGCCAGTCGGCGCCAAACCGAGCCTGAAATCGGTCCTGGTGGAAAGGGTCGAAACCGTGTTCCGTGCGACCCCATTCCACGTCGAAGCCGAGGGCCAGGGCATCCGCGGCGTACCAGGTGGATCCACCCAGTAGGCGAAAGCCGTTGTTGAAACTGGAAAAGCTCTCTTCGTTGCCGGTGGAAAGGGTCGTCACCGTCACTTCGCCGCTGAGGCGCAGGTACTCGATGCCGAACTCGAGATCGAAATCCCCGCGGAAGAGGCCCGCCGAGCCGCGGACTCGATGGTCGGACTCCATGAAGTTCGCAAGCTGAAAATCGTCCCGCCCGCTCCACCAGGCTCCGCTCCACCGGTAGCCCAGCTGCACGTAGCCCTTGCTGGGATCACGCATGAAGAGGTCACCGCCCGCATTGAGAAGCGAGCGAGAAATATGGCCGACGATGCCGTCGCTGGAAACCGCTTCAATCCCGCCATCGAGGGCCAGCCGAACCCCGAACCGCTCGCCCAGGGGAGCCGTGAGCCAGCCCCCGATCAGCGCTTCCCGCCCCGTCCCCGTATCGAAGTCGAGGGGCCGATCCTCTCGGGTGACTTGGAGCTCGGCGAGCCCGGTGAAGTTCAGGCTCTCCACCGCACGGGGGGCCGCTTCACTATCGGCCCGCGCGGGTCCGGCCCCGGACAGCAAGAGCAGAGCGCCGAGTGCCCACCCCGCGGCGAAAACCCGCGACTTCCATCCAAGCCCCGTCCCCGGGCGGGGGCCAGAGATCCGCCAATCGTGAGATGCTGCCGCGTGATCGATCCCGAGAGCCTTTGCCATGCAATCTGAATAGCGCGAATTCGCGCGTTGTCCTAACCGAGGATCCAAGGCCCCGCCACGGGACTCCCCTGGGTATTTAACATAACGCCCAGGCTCGGACGTTGTGTCAGAACACAG
>CAWVXN010000472.1:0-2860 GCA_963933695.1 uncultured Myxococcales bacterium
CTCGCGGGCACGAGCGGCTGCGGCAAGTCGACGCTGCTTGCGCTGCTGTGCCGCCTGTACGACCCCGCCAGCAGCGCCGCCGCCACAGCCATGGCCGCCCCCAGGAAACCGGGCTCATCGGCCTGCAGTTGTTTCGCGGTTCGCAGGGCATCTTGAAACCGGCCCTGTTCCAGGAGGACCTGGTAGAGCAGAAGCGCGGCGTCCGAGTTCACCGGCAGGCCGTCGTCCCCGCGCAACACTGTCTCCACCGCGTGCTCGCGATGGTCGACCAAGTAGAGCCGGGCCAGGAAGAGCCGACCCTCGATGTCTTCGGGATTCAGTGCGAAGCCACGCTCGGCCAAGGCCACGGCTCGGCCAATCTCGTCATGCTGGGCCGCGAGGTGCGCAAGCCGGTACTGGAGATGCCCGGATGTGGGATCCTTCTCGGCCGCGCGCTCGAAAGCGGCCTGGGCCAGACCGAACTGGCCATCCCGTGCGGCGAGTTCCCCCACGAGTACATCGTATTCCGTACCGAGTTCGGGCCGGTGGACATGGCCAACCCCAGCCGCTGACCCCAAAGCCCCAGAACTACTGGGCCATCCCGAAGAATTCGCGCAGCCGAGCCCCCAGGAGAACAGCCACACCCCGAGAAAAATCCCGACCAGGCGACCCGCCCCGAGACCGAGCGCACAGCTCCGCCTTAGCGGGCTCCCCAAAGCCCGATCAACCACCGTTGCCACCTCTACCACCGTTGCCACACGCCTGCAGCCCCGCCGTCCCCCCAATGCAGCGCCCCCCCGGACCCTCTTCCTACGAACCTATTTCCCTGACTGCCCTACTACCCTTCCCGTCCTGGCCTGGATCGTCTCTCCCGCAGCGTCTCTTCTGCTTCTGAATGGCTCTTCTGATCTGTATGGCTCTTCTGAAATGGCTCTGGCCGGCGCTGGGGAAACCGGGCTTTCGCCACCCGGTTCCCCGTGATGAAGTCTCGAGGATCGCTTAGGCCGAAACCCTCATGCAGATAGATAGCCGCTCTTGTCCAAATACTCGACCAAAACTGCCACACTTTGTTCCAGTGTCTGGCTGCCGGTATCCACAACCAGTTCCGGGGCCGTCGGCTCTTCGTAGGGCGCCGAGATCCCGGTGAACTCGGGAATTTCGCCCTTTCGAGCCTTGGCGTAGAGACCCTTCACGTCCCGGGACTCGCAAACCTCGAGGCTGGCGGCGATATAGACCTCTACAAAATCCCCATCGGCCATGATCTCACGGACGGCGTCCCGATCCGCCCGGTAGGGCGAGATGAACGAGGAGAAGACAATCGCTCCGGAGTCGGTGAAGAGCTTGGCCACCTCGCCAATGCGCCGAATATTTTCCGTGCGGTCTTCGGGGGAGAAGCCAAGGTTGTTGTTCAGTCCCATGCGGACGTTGTCACCGTCGAGGATATACGTGTGCTTGCCGCGATCGGCGAGTGCTTTCTCCGCCGCGACTGCCACTGTGGATTTCCCGGAGCCCGAGAGACCGGTCAGCCAGATCGTGCAGCCTCTCTGACTCAACTTCTGCTCGCGGTCCTGACGGGAGACCTGGCCCTCGTGCCAAGTCAAATTCTTCGATTTCGGATCAGACAAAATTCGTATTCCTTTCTCATCGGGGTGCGCAATCTCATCGGAGTGCGTAATGCGAACAACCGGGTCGGGCCAAGGGCCCTGCCGCGCGCCGAGTCGGTGGGGGTTCGCGGGCTTGTCACCGGTCGTCCAGTCGAAGTTCGGCCGCGCCCAACAGGCGCGCGGGGCGGAGAATAGCCACCCCTGGGCCTCTTTGCCCGCAGTCAGGCTGCGATCAAACCGCCCGGTCTTGGCGAACGGCTTCCACCACCCAGCCCGCCGCCGCATCAATATCCGCTTCCCGGGTGCCGCGCCCCAATCCGAACCGGAGGGAGGCCTTGGCCAGGGAGTCGGGAAGCCCCAGGGCGGTGAGCACATGGCTCGGCCCGGGGGTCGCCGAGGCGCACGCCGAGCCCGATGAAACCGCGAGACCCGACAAGGCAAGGACTAGGCGTTCGCCATCGACCCCCTCGAAGGCCACGTTGAGATTGCCCGCCAACCGCCGCTCGGGATCCCCATTGATCCGAATGCCCTCGAGTTCACTGGACAAGCGCTGCCAAAGTCCATCCCTCAGACCCCGGAGACGACTCTGCTCGGCTTGGCCCTCGGCCCGGCAAATTTCCAACGCCTTGGCCATCCCGACGATTTGCGCCACGGGCAGCGTGCCCGATCGAAGCCCGCCTTCGTGTCCCCCTCCCCATTGCCGAGGCTCGAGGCGAACCCGGGGATCCCGGCCCCGGACAAAGAGGGCCCCGATGCCTTTGGGGCCATAGAACTTATGCGCCGAGAGCGAGAGCAGGTCGATTCGGCTGGCTTGAACATCCAGGGCGATGCGCCCACCGGCCTGGGCCGCATCGCTATGAAAAAAAACTCCCCGCCCATGACAGAGGGCCCCGATCTCCGCGATGGGCTGAAGCACGCCGATCTCGTTGTTGGCGGCCATCACCGACACCAGCAAGGTGTCCTCCCGCAAGGCGGCCTCGACGGCTTCGG
Organism: uncultured Myxococcales bacterium; assembly: GCA_963933695.1. Classification (GTDB taxonomy): domain Bacteria; phylum Myxococcota_A; class UBA9160; order UBA9160; family UBA4427; genus JAZXM01. The sequence continues at coordinate 2,574 of CAWVXN010000472.1, forward strand.
GCTCGATCAGGCCTTGGGGGGAAATCGGGAGCAGGGTCACGTCGAGCCCCATCCGCTCCAGTTGCCGGCAGGGATCGAGCACCGCGGGGTGCTCGCTCACCACGCTGATCACGTGGCCGCCCCCGGCTGCGCTCGCCACGCCCAGCAGCGCGAGGTTGTTGCTCTCGGTGGCTCCGCTTGTGAAGACCACCTCCCCGGGTCGCGCGGACAGCGCCGAAGCGATGCTCTCCCGGGCCTCCTCCACCGCGGCTTCCGCCCGCCAGCCCAGGGCATGGCTGGTGCTCGCG
>CAWVXN010000473.1:0-2858 GCA_963933695.1 uncultured Myxococcales bacterium
CACGGTGCGCCTGCACTACCCGCTGATTCTTCGCTACTGTTTGCACCCAATGAGTTCACCTTATCGCTTGCTTGGCCAAAGGTGGCCTTGGCTGACTGTGGCTGGTTTAGTGATCGTCGTTTATCTCTCCACCTTGGTGGATTTCGCCTGGGTGCCCAAGGATGAGCGGCCCACGGGCACCGCGGCGGATATCGAGGCACTCCGCGAACGGGATGACGTAAACGTCCTCTTTATTTTGGTCGACACCCTACGCGCCGATCATCTGGGGGCATGGGGGTACCACCGGCCAACCAGCCCGCTGTTTGACAAGATCGCCGAAACCGGGGTTCGCTTCGGGCGCCAGGTGTCCCAATCATCCTGGACAAAGGCCTCCATGGCCTCTCTCTGGACGGGGCTCTACCCGACGCGGACCGGTGTCACGCGGTTTGAGCATGTGCTCTCTCCCGAGGCGAAACTGCCCGCAGAGATATTCTCCGAGGCCGGATTTCGCACCGCGGGCCTGTTCAGGAATGGCTGGGTGGAAAGCTACTTCGGCTTCGACCAGGGTTTTCAGGTCTACGCCAAGCCCGTAGGTCGTCCCTCGCCAGCCGCCGTCTACCGGGAGAACCCCACCCTCAAGGAGGTCGGGACCGACCTCGACGCGGTGGACAGCGCCATCGAGTTCCTGCGCATTTTTGGGAACGAGCGCTGGTTTCTTTACTTGCACCTGATGGACCTTCACGAGTATCTCTACGACGAGGACTCCGCGCTATTCGGCACGAACTACGAGGATATCTACGACAACTCGATCCTGCGGGAGAATTTAGTTCTTGCCCGGCTCTTCGAAATCCTCACCCGGGACGGATTTCTGGAGAACACCGTGATCGTCCTGGCATCGGACCACGGCGAGGCGTTCAACGAGCGCGGCTACGAGGGCCACGCCCGCTACGTCTATCGCGAAACCACGCACGTACCCCTGATCATGAGCCTCCCATTCAAGCTTGAGCCCGGCGTCGTGGTCGAAAAAATCACCCGCAACGTGGACATTTGGCCAACCGTTCTCGATCTGCTTGGCCTCCCCCCAATGGAAGAGGCAGACGGCCGCTCCCAACTCCCGGCCATTTTGGCAGCCGCCCGGGGAGAAGTAAGCAACGAGCCTCTCGAAGCGGTCTACGCGCACTTGGATCGAACATGGGGACAGCGACAGTCAAGCACCGCGTCCACAGTCTCCGTTCTCGACGGGAGTTATCGGTATGTACGAATCCCCCTGCCGGGCGGCAGCTACGGCGAGGAACTCTTCGACATGAAGAACGATGCGCCCGAACTCAAGGACGTGGCCTCTGAGTACCCGGAAATCGCCGAGCAGATGAGCGCCCTAACGGACCGCTATCTCGAGGGCGAGCCCTCGTGGACCGAGGGGACCCCCTCCCTTGAACTCGACGAAATCCAGCTCAACCAGTTGCGAGCACTCGGCTACCAGATCCCCTGATATAGCCGAAGAAATTCGAGCCCGGTGGCTGTTCCCAGACCACCGACAGACCCTCGGTCAGGGAGTGCACGCCCCCTCGCGAACCGCTCGAACGAAGGCGTCGACGGTCGTGAGGGCGAAAGTGACTTCGCCGATGCTGAATTTGGCCACCCATGCGTATCGGACATAGTTCAGCGGGGGAGAACTCGTCGGAATGGTCTCCGACCAGTAATTGGACGGTGCGGTGGCGCCACCCACCGCCGCAAACTCCGGATCGATGCACGGCGCATCCGCCTGGCAAAAAATATCGGATTGACCCGTTGGGTTGTTCCCCGCTAGCGGGTCGCCACTCGCCACCTTGGTCACACCCGGGCCAACCAGGATACTCTGGAGCTCTGAAATTTTGGGCAGCCGCCAGTCCATGTGGCCCGCAAAGCCGGGGGCTGCATTCAGGCTTGCCAAAAAGACCCTGAAGCTGCCTGCATACAAACCCGACCCGAAGATCAGATCCGACGATATTTGGTATTGATTGCTCACATCGTGGGGATTCGGGCAGGGAGTCTGAGCGCTACAGACCGCGACGACCCCAGGAGAAAATGCCCCGGTTTTCATCTCCCAGAGCAACCCTGTCTTTAGGTCGGCCACGGTACCATCGGCCTGCCCGGTCCCGTCCACGCACGCTACGAAGCGGGATGGGGGCGAAGGCCCCCCCGAATCGGAATCAGAGCATCCGAATCCTCCCGTCGCCAGGAGCAGAACCAGCGCCGTAACCGACCCTAAACGCATTCTCTTATTACTCCCTAACCCAGTTTCCGTCGAAGACCTTGCTCCGACCCAAGACTGACATATAGCTTCTACCCGCCCCGCGCTCCAATCCCCGATCCCGTCCGGGTCTTAGGGACTGCATGCGCCGGTGCGAACTGCGCGCACAAACTTGAAAGCAGCACCCCTATTCTGGCCTGGGGCCTTGATCGCGGTATTCACTGTGCCGAGAGCCAGATCCGCGTACCAAGCCACCTCGGGGAATTCATCACTCAGGCCGGACCCCGACCAATAATGGGCTTTTTGGCTCGGACCGGCGATGGCGGTGAATGCCGGGTCTGTACAGGGGAGCGCCGAACACACCTTGGACTGGCCCGGTCCCGCGCCCACCCCCACCATAATCGTCTGCCATTCCTCGAGGCTCGGCAGGCGCCAGTCGTCGTACGAGGCAAACGGCGGAGCGGGAACGGCTGGAGGGGGCTGCGGAAGTGGCCCCGGGTAGGTGTCCCAGCAGTCGGGGAAAAAGCCCGGGCTGCACGTGTTCAGCCTTTTCAAGAAATTTGAGAACGCGAAACCGGTTTCGCTTGTGCTGGCGTCGGACGCAAAAGAAATCTGGGTGCCATCGGGGGACCATGAAGGGGAGGAAGGC
>CAWVXN010000474.1:0-2849 GCA_963933695.1 uncultured Myxococcales bacterium
CCTCGGCTACATGGTCGACTAAAGCGGCTCTCGGGAATACGCCAAAAGCGCAGAACGGAACCGTCGATCTACTTACTCTCCGGGCATTTCACTTCGCCCCACCTCGACCAACTGCCGCGCTTCTGCGAGGCCATTGCGACAGCGCGCGCCGACATAGCGGTTGTCCAGGCACTCCTGGAGTAATTCCGATTCGGGCTTTCCATCCAGGTTTTCCGCCTGGTTACTCGCCCACTCGAGACACCATGAAGGTTCCTGCCGCCCCTCCCGACAACTTCCCCAGATGCGCACCAGTTGATCCCCATCGAAGGGTGCCGCGTGGTGATAGAGGCGGGTAAACGAATCGGTTGCTGCCCGTGCCATCTCGGGCGTAACGTCGCCTTCTATTTCTACTTGACGCTTGAAGAAGGGTTCAAGTTTCTCGGCCCCCTCGATTTGCACTGAGCCGCTCAAGCGTTTTTTCCCATCGATAAAGTCAGACTGAGAAAGCCAAGACTTCAGTTCTTCAAGCTCTTCTGACTCCGTCTCTTCGCTCATCCACTCCGCCAGCAGGCTGCGAGCCAATGGGCCAACGGACCGGTAGGCCTCCCTGATCAACGCAGCGCGTTCGGCATCAGGAAGCGTCCCACCCGAGCGGAGCGCGTAGCCATGAAGCATCGAGTTCTCTCGAGCAATGCGGGGCAATTCGCCGTAACCCAAGAATGGCAATCGGCCTTTGTCTCCTCGAAAAAACGCCCGGCCCGCCTGGTCGTTGAGCCTGGGGTGATACAAAGTATGCGTCGGACCCTGAAGATCAGCCGCGTGAAGAACACCGACGGGAAGAAGCTCGTGAGCCAAAAGTTCGGAAAAGCTCCCTATCCCCATACGGGCAAGGGATCGCGCGAAATCTGGCTGGGTTACGCGTTCCTCGAGCCGGAAGTGATCGGTCGCCGAACCGGGTTCGTCTAGGCCAAGAAGTAACAGATCTTGGTAGCCCGCTGTCCAAACGGCGACGTGATCGAAAACCTGGGCGTAGGTGCGGAGGACAAGAGCGACCGTGGCATCATCGGTCTCGTATTGGTGAAACCATTGGGCATAAACGCCACCCTCGGTGAGGTGGTCGCGAGCGGCCGATAGAAACTCCTCGCTGAAGAGCATTTCCACGCCCGTGACCCACGGGTTACTGGGCTCAGAAATGATCAGGTCATATCGGCTATCACTGCGCATCAATGCCCGATAGGCGTCGCTTTGAATCACGTGAATCTTCGAATTCTTGGAAGCATTCCCACTCGCGAAGTCGAAGAAGCCCGCAGCATCCATGACGCCGGCAGATATTTCAGCGACATCGACCCGCCGCATTGACTCCAGGGCAGCAAGTTCCCCCGCCGTGATTCCCGTGCCCCACCCGATGACAAACGCGCTCTCCGCCTTCTTCGCCATAAGGGCCGGCAGAGTGGCCGCCATGGCCATCGTGGTGAAGTCCGAGTGGGTATTCCCATCACTCTTCCCATTACTCGCTATGGAAACCGATCTAATTCCCCCAGGCATTGTTAATTCCTGAACGGTAATACTCGCGATCGGGTCATCGGTGCTGAACAAAAAGGGTATTTCAAATCGATTCAGGTTCTTCGCCCTGAATCCCGCCGGCCCATCAAAGGTACCGTCGAGAGGCGCCCTCTCCCGGAAGAGGCCGACATATAGATCAGCCGGGTTCCAGGGAGGGAGAAAAGCCACCGCGGCCAGAAGGGGCAGTACCATGACCATCCAGAGACTTCGCAAGGAAAAGACCCGGATCGTCAAGATCAGGGCGGAAAATAACAAAGCCATAACCGCGAGCCGGTAGACGTGGTGGAGGTCAAACCAGAAGAACAGGACGTATCCACCCAGCAGAGCTCCGAACAATGAACCCACGGTGTTCCAGCTATACAGGCTCCCTGCGAGATCCCCCAGGTGCCCCACCTCTCGACGCATCTGGTGAAAGAGCAAGGGAAGCGATGCGCCCGACAAAATGACAGGCAGGCCCACAACCACCAGCAGAAAAAGAAAGCCGAGGAGGTAATAGAAGCCAAAGGCCGCGCTCTCGTCCCGGAAAAGGCTTCGCAGCAGATGTGCCCAGTAGGGCGCGTTTTCCAGCTGCCCGTAAAGGACCAGAAGGAGCAACGCAAGGCCCCATTGGTTCAGGACCACGAAAAGGGGAGTAATCCGAGAAAGCGCCGAAACCAGAAAACTGCCCAGGGCGATACACAACACGAACACAGCAACCACCATGGAGAAAGTAAACTGGGAAGAGCCGAATGACAGGCCCGCCAACCGGATCAGACTCGTCTGGACGGCCATCATGGCAAAGCCGGTCAACAGGGCTACCGCAAGGTAAGGCCCAACGGCCGGCGCCTCCTTCGTCACCGAGTCGTCGGATTCATTCTCGAGCGACACGACCGAATGCCCCCGGAGTCCGATGATCGCGAACACGGCCCCAGCCCCAAGGTTGATCGTTCCCATCGTGAGCATCACGTTTACGAGACCGAGTTGCGGAACCAGATAGAAACCCGCTGCCAGCGCCCCTACGAAAGCCCCCGCCGTATTGAAGGCATACACGAACGCATGAAAGCGGGTGGCATCCTCGAGGCTCCTTGCCAGCCCCTGAGTCAAGATGGGGATGGTGCCACCCATCAGGACGGATGCCGGACCGATCAGCATCGCGGCTAGAAAGACGTCTATGGCAAACCCAGCCCCCGCGGCACCATGGGGGATCGCGTAGGAAAGGGCTTGGACTCCTCGAAATAGCCACGGGAAGGCCAGCACATAGACACCAATCGACGCTTCGACGATTCCGTAGACCAGGAGCAACCGAGGAGGCGTCCCGGAGGAAGCGG
>CAWVXN010000475.1:0-2839 GCA_963933695.1 uncultured Myxococcales bacterium
GCACCTCGTCCAGCGTAAAGCCCACGGCCAGCTTGGCGGCGATCTTGGCGATGGGGAAACCCGTGGCCTTGGAGGCCAGAGCGGAGGATCGCGATACCCGCGGATTCATTTCGATGACCACGATCGAGCCGTCCGCGGGATCCACGCCAAACTGGACGTTGGAGCCCCCTGTATCCACACCGATCTCGCGCATGATGGCGACCGCAGCGTCGCGCATCTCTTGGTATTCGCGGTCCGTGAGGGTCTGGGCGGGGGCCACTGTGATCGAATCCCCCGTATGCACCCCCATGGCATCGAAATTTTCGATGGAGCAGATCACCACCACGTTGTCGGCCTTGTCGCGCATGACCTCCAACTCGTATTCCTTCCAACCAATGACACTCCGCTCCACCAGGCATTCGGTGGTGGGGGATTGGGCCAGGGCCCACTCCACCAGGGAATCGAAATCCTTATCCTCGAAGGCCACGCTGCCCCCGGTTCCCCCCATCGTAAAACTCGGCCGAATGATGGCCGGCAGGCCCGTGTTCTTCAGAATGCTTCGGGCCTCGGCCAAGGTCCGAGCAAGCCCGGAGGCAGGGACCGCCAGACCTATGCGATTCATCGCCGCGCGAAATAGCTCGCGGTCCTCGGCCTTGTTGATCGAATCGATATTCGCACCGATCAACTGCACCCCATACCGGTCCAAGACTCCAGCTTTCGCCAGATCCACCGCCAGGTTCAGGGCCGTCTGCCCGCCTATGGTGGGCAGCAGGGCATCGGGCTTCTCGGCCTGGATGATCTTCTCCACCGACTCCACCGTCATCGGCTCGATATACGTGCTGTCCGCCGTCTCGGGATCGGTCATGATGGTCGCGGGGTTGCTGTTGAGCAGCACGACCTTGTAGCCCTCTTCGCGGAGGGCTTTGCACGCCTGGGTGCCCGAGTAATCAAACTCGCAAGCTTGGCCGATCACAATTGGACCGGATCCAATGACCAGGATGGTGTGAATATCGTCTCTTCGGGGCACGGGGGTCGATTCCTCTCGCTCGCCTAGGCGCTCTGGCCTTTGGCGATGGTGGCTCCGGTCACGTTCTCACCCGATGCGTGGCGATCCACCATCTCGCGAAAACGCCGAAAAAAATAGGCCGCGTCATGGGGCCCAGGTGAAGCTTCGGGGTGGTATTGAACGGAAAAGAGAGGGCGGGTGCGATGGGCAAGGCCCTCGACGGTTCCGTCATTGAGGTTGACGTGAGTCACATCCACGGGTTCACCCGCCCTTTCGAGAGACTCGGCATCCACCGCGTATCCGTGGTTCTCCGCGCAAATGGCGACCTTGCCCGTGGCAAGATCCTGACCCGGCTGATTGCCACCATGGTGGCCGAATTTTAGTTTGTGCGTTTGTCCCCCCAGCGCGAGGCCAAGGATCTGATGGCCCAAGCAGATCCCAAAGAGGGGCTTTTGCTCGGCCAGTTCTCGAACGATCTCACGCACCCCCTCCACGGCTCCGGGATCCCCGGGACCGTTGGAGAGAAATATTCCATCGGGTTTCATGGCCAGGCTCTCCGCCGCCGGTGTCGTCGCCGGAACCACCGTCACCTCAAACCCCTGCTCGACCAGAAGTCGGAGAATGTTTCGCTTCACCCCGAAATCGTAGGCGACCAATCGACGGGGCTGCACTGGACGGGGCTCCCGGGGAACCTGCCCCGGAACTCCCTTCCAGCGCCCCTCAGTCCATACGTAAGGGGCCGCACAGGTCACCTCGGCCACGAGGTCCCGGCCATCCAGTCCCGGCGCACTGCGAGCCCGAGCCACCAGGGCCTCGGTCGCCTGTTGCCCGGGTTCCGTACTGAGAACGCCCACCTGGGCCCCGGAATCTCGAATCCGGCGGACCAGGGCTCGGGTATCGATCCCGGAGATCCCGGGTACCCCTGCCTGGGAGAGAAACTCGCCCAAGCTTCCCTTGGCCCGCCAATTGCTCGGCACGTCGAGGAGTTCGCGCACGACGAAGCCCGAGAGGAAGGGACGTGCCGATTCGTCGTCTTCGGGATTCACGCCGACGTTGCCAATCTGGGGATACGTCATAGTGACGATCTGTCCCGCATAGGAGGGGTCGGTCACAATTTCCTGGTAGCCCATCATGCTTGTGTTGAAAATGACCTCCCCTGCCTGAACGCACTCGGCCCCAAAGGCCTGACCGCGATAAACGGTCCCATCGGCGAGGGCAAGGGCTGCCGGACGAAATTTCCCCGAGCCGCCTGTGCCAAGGCCAGCACTGGATTTGCCGGTCTCTTCACTCATTGACTCAGGATCCCTCTGCCCGTCTGGTACACCAGTCGCCCATCGACCAATGTCGCATATACCCGTCCGTTCAGTTCGGCGCCCGCCCAAGGTGAGTTTCGACTCTTGGAGAATCCCTCTGCGGGGTCATAGACCCAGGAGAAATCGGGATCAAGGATGACGATGTCCGCGGCGCTGCCCGGCGTCAAGCTTCCTCCCGCAAGATCAAAAATCTGCGCCGGGGCAGTCGACATCCGCCGCATCAACTCGAGGGGAGAAATCTCGCCGGTCCGCACCATGTCGTAAACCACGCCGAAGGCGGTCTCCAGACCGAGCACGCCGCAGGGGGCGGCCGTGAACTCCACGTCCTTTTCGTGCGTTGCGTGAGGAGCATGGTCGGTGGCCACACAGTCGATGATGCCTTCGGCCAGAGCTTTTCGGAGTGTTTCCACGTCGCTTCCCGTCCGAAGGGGAGGCGCCATCTTCGTACTCGTGTCAAAGCCCCCGGTCGCCTCGTCGGTGAGCGCTAGATGATGGGGGGTGACCTCAGCTGTCACCGACAACCCCGCTTCCTTGGCGTCGC
>CAWVXN010000476.1:0-2831 GCA_963933695.1 uncultured Myxococcales bacterium
CCCCCCCCGTCAGACGCAATATTTGTACATTCTGTTGGTTGTTCCTTCAGATCTGCTTCTGCCCGGGGCAGCGCGGCCGCGGGCGCCGACCCGGGCTTCGCGTACAACCTTGTCTATCCGGCGGAGCTGATGACCGGGGCGTTGACGACGTTCTCCGTCGTTCGCTTGATTTACCTCGCCCTCTACGGGGAAAGTCGACTCGCCAGTTCCTTGCATCGCGAGGAAGTGGAAGATCCCGAATCTACGATCCTCTGGTTGATGGGCATTCTTGCGACGCTTTCGATCCTGGGGGCGGTGATCGGTTTTCCGCAGTTCTGGGCGGATTTTTTCTTCAGCGGAGAAATCGACGATTCCAACAGTCTCCACTATTTCCTTTCCGGGGTGGTGAGTACTCGCGCCGAGGCGTCCCTGAATATCGGTCAGACCTGGGCGGTGAGCGGGTGGGCCCTGGTGATGACCCTGCTCGGGGGCGGCGTGGCCATCGTGGTCTATGCGGTGAAGCCGGCCTCTCTCGAGGCCCTGGCGGTGTTTGGCCGGAGACAGCGCATGCGCTGGGGTACGACGATGTCCCGCTTTGAGTTCCGCTTCCCCGGCGACCCGAGAAGTCGAGTCGAGGCAACGTGGTCGACCTTGCACGCCCGCATCGTGGCGTCGCCGATTTCCGAGGCGGGCCCCCTCTCTGTTTCTGCGGGGTTACTTCGTTACTTGGCCGATCGCGTGCTCAAGCGCATTCAGTCCGGTTTTATTCAGCACTCCCTCGCGCTTTCCCTGGCGGGGAGCTTGGGTCTGCTCGTTTATTTTCTGTGGGCGGGGGGTCTCTAGTTTTGGGCATGGGTCCCTATGTGGATGGCCACGTTTTGAGCTGGGTTCTTTTTGTCCCCGGTGCAACCGCCCTGGCACTTCTCGCCATCGGTGCGGTTCTGCGTGGGCTATTCGGATCCTCGGGTCTTCCGGGCGAGGTCTGGCGGGCAATGGCGTTGGGCTCATCGTCCCTGACCTTCCTTTTGTTTCTGACGGGAGCAGTGGCGGCCTTTGATCCCGAGAAAATGGGACTGCAGTTGGTGGAATACGCCGATTGGCTGCCCGGTTATGGCGTTCAGTACTTCGTCGCAATCGATGGCATCAACATGTTCTTGATTCTGTTGGCCACGTTGATGGTTCCGCTTGTTTTGTTGGCGTCCTGGATGCACATCCAGCGATCCTTGCGAAGCTTTGTCTTCTTCTTGTTGGTGTTCGAAAGTGCCGTGCTTGGCGTTTTCCTTTCGTTCAATGTCCTGCTGTTTCATATTTTCTGGCAAGTCGCCCTGGTCAGCATGTATTTCATGATCGGGATCTGGGGCGGGAAGGAACGTATTTTTCGGGCGACCAAGTTCCTGCTTCATACGGGAATCGGCTCGGTACTGATGGGGGTCGCGATTCTTGTTCTGTTCCGCCTGAACCTGGAGGCCAGCGGTGCACCGGGTCTCGATCTGATCGCACAACCGGGCAGCGTCGCTCCCGGCCTGTTGGATTTGGTCATTCCCGTGGACTCCAGCGCGCTCACCTGGTGGCGGGGCCAAACGGGGCTCTTCATTGGCTTTGCATTGGCTTTCGCCGTGACGCTTCCGATTTTTCCGCTGCATAGTTGGTTTCCCGATGCCCTGGCCGACGCCCCCACCGCCGGTTCGGCGCTGATGGCGGCGCTTCTGCTCCAAATGGGTGCCTATGGGCTGGTGCGTTTCGCCCTGCCTCTTTTTCCCGATGCAGCGATGGCCCTGGCTCCGATCATCCAGGTGCTGGCCCTGGTCTCCATCGCCTATGCGGGGGTGTGCGCCTTCTTTCAACAGGACCTGAAAAGAACCGTGGCCTACCTCGCCATGGTGCAGGCGGGCTTTATAGTCCTGGGTCTTTTTAGCGAGCAGGAATTGGGTCTGGTGGGCGGCGTGGTGGGCATGTTGAGCCGCGGGCTGAGCGTGGCCGCGCTGATCCTCCTGGTGGGTATGCTCGAAGAGCGACGCCGAACCCGCCGAATCGGGGAGTTCGGTGGCTTGGCGGCGCCGATGCCGGTTTGGGTGGTCTTTATGGGAATTTCCCTGATGGCGGCGGTGGGTGTGCCCTCCACGAGTGGTTTCGTTTTTGAACTGTTGGCCCTTACGGCGACCTTCTTCTCCAGCGCCTGGATGGGCATAGCGGCCTGCTTGGGCGGGTTTGGAATGGCGGCCTGCCTCTATGGCATGTACCGGAAGGTCGCGTTTGGACCGGTGACCGTGGAGAGCAACCGAGGCCTGATGGATATCGATTGGCGCGAACGCACACTGCTCCTGGCCTTGCTGATTCCGATCCTGTGGATAGGTCTCTACCCGAACCCGCTCTTGCGTCGGATCGAACCATCGGTGCTGGAAGTGGTTCGCCATATGTCCGAGCGCCAGGCGCCGAGCCCGGATTCCCAAGCGGAGCCCCGAGCAAGGGGCACCCTCGGCCTATCGACGCTCGGCGAGGGTTTCTGATGGGCGGGGAAGGCATGGGACTGGAAAATTTGGTTGTCCTCGCCCCATTGGCTTCGGTGGCCTTGGGGGCGATGAGTATTCTCTTGCTCTCCCTTTTCTTTGCGGGTCCGCCTCGGGAGCGAAGTCGCCGGACGAGGCGAACAGGGGGGAGGCCCGGGGGCTTACAGCGAGACCGCCTGCGCGAGGCCGGGGTCGAAGCCGAGTTGGTGCGTATGCGGATCAATCTACTGCTCGCCTCGGTGGCCACGGCGGCCCTGGCCGGGGCGGGAGGCATCGCGGCGTCCCGGCTGCTGGCCCCGCCCGGCGACGGCTTTGCCATGCTCGAACTCGATGGCCTTGCCGCGG
>CAWVXN010000477.1:0-2830 GCA_963933695.1 uncultured Myxococcales bacterium
GAAGTCCAATACACCCTGCACGCTGTTGGTCGGAATCGGCCGTCGATCCTTCCAGCGCGGATCGCCGCAGCGGTTGAGTGTGGTGCCACGACGGGAGCGGAATACACCCGCCACGCGCGTCGTCAGCGTATCGGTGATGGGTGTCTCCATCGCCGCTTCGGCCTCGATACTGTTGTAGTTCCCGTAGGTGATCTTGGTATATCCGTTGAGATCACCGGTCGGCTTGCGGGAAATTACCCGGATCGCACCCGCCGAAGCGTTGCGCCCGTAGAGGGTACCTTGGGGGCCACGGAGCACCTCCACTTGCTGAACATCGAAGAGCTGGGCCAACTGGCCCGCTGGCGAGTTCATGTAGATATCGTCGTTGTACACCGCCACCGAGGACGATGAGTTGGCATTAAAATCCCGCAACCCAACGCCGCGAATAAACAGAGTCGGGTTCGAGGCGGCGAAAACCGTCCGGATTTCAAGGTTTGGAGTGAACTGGGCAATATCGGCAATGCTCTGCGCGCCGATCGCGTCCAGGTATTCTGCGTCGAATGCTGACACCGACACACCCAGATCCTGGAGATTGGATCCACCGGCCTGGGATGTCACAAGGATTTCCTCGACGGCCTTGTACTTGTCCTCGACTTCCCGCGTCACCTCTTCCGAGTCAACGTCCAGGTAAGCGGACAGGTCTTCGGCTTCGAGATCCTGACCCTTCTCTTCTTTGGGTGTCCCTTCTTCGGATTCATACCACGGGTCGACCGAGCTGGACTCCGGGGCTTCGCTATCGACCTCCTGAGCCATTGCGGTGACGGGACCGAGTAATAAACCGAGCAATAGCAGGAGCCCCGCAACCGCAATCGGCAGCGGGCGAATCGGGGATCGCCGACTTCTTCCAAACATTTTAAGATCGAACCTCCTTAAACGAACCGATAGAATTTTTCATTCGATCGAATATCCGAGAGCGCGCAGTTGGCGCAAATGCATTTCGTCAATTTCTACTACCGGTGCACCGCCCTCGTAGACGGTTTCGGCATTCAAATGATCCGTTGCTTCTTTCAACAACCGCGCCGCATCCCCGGGCCGTGTTTTGAGTAGGTTGACTTGCTCGCCTGGATCGGCCGCGATATCAAAAAGTAGATCCTGATCCGGCTGCAGGGTATGGTGGATGAGCCTCAGGGCTCCTTCCCTGAATGCCACAATCGGAGCCGGCTCCTCTTCGAGCTTTCCCCAATTCCGATCCAGTTGGGCAAAGTCGATATCCCGGTCTCGGCCGACCACCGGTGGCCCTTCTGAGCCGTCTCCCTCCACGAGAAGCGGGCGCCACGATATACCATCGGCGCCCGGAAGCACGTCGATTCCTAGCATGTCCAGTACAGTTGGCCAAATATCGACATTCTGGGTCCGACTCGTAACCACCGCGGGGGGGGACAGTATAAAGGGAGGGCTTATGATGAAGGGCGTCAGCGTCACTTCACCATACAGGTCCCGGGCGTGCCCCTCGCTCCCATGCTCTCCAAAGGCCTCCCCGTGGTCCGACGCCACCACCACCATTGTCCGGTTCTCGACGTTCAGCTTGTACAGTGCCTTGAGCAGCAATCCGACCTGCAAATCCGTCCAAAGTATTGAATTGTCATAGGAATCAGAATAGGTGTCGCCAAAAATCGCCGCCTCGTCGCTCGTGATGTATTGGTGTACGTCCATCAAATGGAGGTACAGAAACCACCGCTGGTCGAGGTGGGCGCGAATAAACTCGATGCCCGAATAGATGACGTCGATATCGGTGCCATCTATTCGGCCCGCGCGAGGCTCCCGGCGCATGGTGGCCGGCGCCTGCTGGTTGGCCGGTGTCTGGTAGATCTCGAACCCCTGGGAGAAACCAAAATTGGGTGCCACCCAGCCGTTTCGCCAGATTCCGGCGGTGACGAAGCCCTCGTCTCGGAGGATCTCCGCTGGAGTTCGGGCATTCTCGGAGAGAACATCCACATGCCGCACCACCCCATTCCGAGAGGGGTAGAGACCCGTCCAGAGAGAGGCCATCGAGGTCTTGGTCCACGAGGACTGAGCGCGGTTTTCGGCAAAACGAATCCCTGTGTTGGCCAGATAATCCAGCGCCGGGCTGGTCTCGCGGTCGTAGCCGTAGACACTCAGCCGATCTGCCCGGAGGGTGTCTATCAGGATGAAGAGGACATTGACGTCATCCCTCTCCTGTAGATCAGCCAGATCCCCGATACTTCCCACTGCACGGTCATCTGGGTTCTCCGCGGAACCTCCCAAGAAAAAATAGCCCACGCCTGCAGCGAGAACGGCGACCCCAATTCCAATTCCCAACGATCGCCGGGCACGCGCCTCCATCAGTTCTCCTCATCCTGGGTAAGTTTGGCCTGGGTAAGTTCGGCCTGGGTAAGTTCGGCAAGTTGACTCCGCGCAGCCGCCTCGAATGGAAACGAGACCTCGTGAGCCAGCGCTTCGTTTAGACGCTCAATTGCCGCCTCGTTCCGGCCCATGCCCACCAACGACTGGGCGAGGTAATACTCAGAAATCCCTGGATTGCTCTGTAGCTGAACCAGCCGCCGAAACGCAACATTGGCCTCGGGGAACTCGCCTCTCTCCATGCGGACCTTGCCCAGGGTCTCTAGGGCATTAGCGGTGAGTTCTTCGGAGAAACGCGCAGCGAGCCGGGCCAGCACCAGGGTCTCCGGTCCGGAATCCCCCCGATCGAAGGCCAACCGGGCCAACCACGCGGCCGAATCCCCATGCCAAGGGTGCTCCTCCAGAATCCGGCGCAGGCGCTCTTCGCCCGCTTCCTCATCGCCCGCCCCGAAAAGCGCAACGCCTGCCC
>CAWVXN010000478.1:0-2829 GCA_963933695.1 uncultured Myxococcales bacterium
GCGGGCTGCCCGTGCCCGACTGCCGTGGCCAGGGCCACGGGTTCTCAGCGGGGCGTCTGAGAGGGGGCGCCGACGGAGTCTTGGGGCATCTGACTGGGGGCGGAGGCCTGGGCCACAGGCTGGGCGGAGCCCAGCAGGTAGAACGTGGGCACAACAAATAGGGTGAAAAGCGTGCCCACAAACATTCCCGCAGCGATCATCAAGCCGATACTGAAGCGACTATTGGCCCCGGCACCCGAAGCGACGAGTAGGGGAACGACACCGATAACCGTTGCCGCGGTGGTCATCAGGATGGGCCGAAGCCTCAGGGAGGCGGATTCGAGCACGGCTTCGTGCCGACTCTTTCCCTTGGCCACCAGATCATTTGCGAAACCGACGATCAAGATGCCGTGTTTGCTGATCAGCCCAATCAGAGTCAGCAGGCCAATCTGGGTATAAATATTGAGAGTGGCAGCGCCCAGGGCCAGGGTCACAACTGCGCCGAAGATCGACATGGGCACGGCGATCAGGACGACAAGGGGATCCCGGAAACTGTTGAATTGGGCTGCCAGGACGAGGAAAATTATCGTTAGCGAAAGGCCAAAGAGAAGGGCGAAGCTTGAGCGTTCCTGAATGAAGCGACGGGCCTCGCCCTCGTAGCCCGCGCGGAATCCCGCTGGGGCGACCTCGTCCAGTGTTTGTGCCAGGAAATTGAGTCCCGTGCCAAGGGAGTTGGGGGGCATCATCATCCCCTGGATGTTGGTGCTGTTTAGCTGCTGGTATTGGCTCAGGTCGTTGGGTTCGACCCGCTGGTCCAGGCTCACCAGAGTGGCAAGGGGAATCAGGTCCCCGGAGTCGGTGCGAACGTAGTATTTCTCGAGTTCCGTGCGCGTCAAACGAAAATCGGGCGATGCCTGGGGGATGACCTTGTAGCTGCGTCCCTCCATGGTGAAGCGGTTGACTTCGGCTTCACCCAGCATGATTGCGAGGGTGTCACCGATGGACCGAACGGAGACGCCCAGTCGCGCGGCTTTGGCTCGGTTGATGTTGACCAGCACTTCGGGTCGGGTGAACTTGAGGGTTTTGCTCACGAAAATAAACAAGCCCGACTCTCGGGCTTTCTGTATCACCTTCTCGGCCACGGCATCGACTCGTTGATAATCCTGGTTCGAGGCAATGACGAAGTTGATAGGCAGGCCCGAATCCGCGCCCGGGAGTCTGGGACTGGAGAAGGTGAAGATCTCCAGCCCGCTGACCCGATTGAACTTGGGCTGGAGCTCGAGGATGATCTCCTCTTGGCTTCGTTCCCGATCGTTCCAATGAACAAGCGAGAGGCCTCCCATGGTGAAACGCTTGGAGCTTATCTGCCAGGAATAAGCGACCTCTGGCACCTGCTTCCAGATATCCACAATTTCGTCGAGAAACCGATTGATATAGTCGAGGTTCGCGTATTGGGGCGCGGTCGCGATGACAGTAATTTCGCCCGAGTCCTCCTTGGGGGCGAGTTCTTCGGGAGATAACCCGAACAGCACAGGCAGGCTGGCTATGATGGCCAGGCTAAACAACACCACAGCTCCCCGATTGGCCAGGCTCCGAGCGAGTACGCTCTTGTAGGATTCCCTCATCCCATGGAAGCGCAGGTCAAGCCAATCGGAAAAACGACCCTGACTCGCCCTTTCGCCCAGGATATGTGCGCACATCATCGGGCTGAGGGTCAACGCCACGAAGCCCGAGACCAGTACTGCTCCGCCGAGGGTCAAGGCGAACTCGGTAAAGAGGGCGCCGGTGAGTCCGCCCAGGAAGCCAATGGGGGCATAGACGGCCACAAGGGTGAGGGTCATGGCGACAACGGGCAGGGCCACCTGCCGGGCTCCGTCAATCGCCGCCTTGTAGGGGGGCGATCCTTCCTCGATGTGGCGATGAACGTTCTCTACCACCACGATCGCGTCGTCGACCACCAGCCCGATAGCGATCACCATGGCCAGCAGAGTGAGGAGATTGATGGAGAATCCCATTGCGTACATGAGGAAGAGGCCCCCCACCAGGGAGAGGGGGATTGCGACCAGCGGGATAAGGACCACCCGAAGGGAGCCCAGGAATAAGTAGATGATGAAGATGACGATGGCTGCCGCCTCGAGCATGGTCACCACGACTTCATAGAGGGCCTCATTGATGTACTTGGATGCGTCGAAGTCGACGAAGGCGCTGAGGTCAGCGGGCATCTGCCTCTCGAGCTCGGGAAGCGCAGCATGGATTTTCTTGGCCACTGCGAGGGGGTTGGCGCCTGGGGAGGTTTTGATCGAGATGAAAACCGTTGGCCTCCCGCTGGAGAAGGACGAGAATTCGAAGTTCTGGTCCGAGAGTTCCAACTCCGCCACGTCTTCGAGGATCACGCGCCGATCCTCTTCTTGCCGAATCACGATGGCCGCAAACTCCGAGGACTCGGAGAGAGTTGTGTCGGCTTCAACGCTGGTTTGGACCCAGGTGCCCTCGGTTGTGCCGCTGGTGGAGATGTAATTATCCCGGCGTAGGGCCTCGCGTATGTCCTCGGCGGTTACACCGTGGGCGGCCATTTTTTCTGGGTGAAGCCATACCCGCATGGCGAAGTTCTTTTTTCCCAGGAGGTCGGCCTCTCCGACGCCCTCGATGGTCGTCAGAACGGGTTGCACCGATCGGGCAAGATAATCGTTGACCTGGGGGGTCGAGAGCTCATCGCTGAAAAAGGCGATGTACATGAGGGCATCGCCCGGCGCTTCGTTGCTCACGATGGGATCTTCGATTTCGGAGGGAAGTTCGTAGCGAGCCTCGTTGATCTTGGCGATCACATCGGAAAGCACGCTCCGGGTATCC
>CAWVXN010000479.1:0-2829 GCA_963933695.1 uncultured Myxococcales bacterium
CTGGTTGGTTTCCCAACCCGGAAAGGCCAGCGACCCCCGGGCCGACCAGCGCGATCTCTACAAAGACGGCCAGCGGGTGCGAGTAGAGATCGACACCCAGGGCCAGGGCCGCCCGGACGTGGTCCAGTATCTGGACGCCGACGACCGCGTGGTGCGCCAGGACGAGGATTCGAACCACGATGGCCGACTGGATCTCCGCTTCGAAAACGACCAACCCGTCCCCGTCGCCAATCCGCCCGAAGCGCCCCCAGCGCTCCAGAAGCTCGATTGCGGCGGCTTCGACCGTTTTTGGGACAGCCACTAAAACCGCCCCGCTCGGGGGCCCCCTCAAAAAACTCCGCGCCCGGGCCCATCGCCGACTGCGCGATCCGCCCAGGGATGCCATTATGGGGATCCGTCCCCCCCGCACCCCCAAACCTCGAGGACCCGCACACCCATGAGCAACCCCCTGATCGAAGTCCAAAAGCACGGACAGAGCCTCTGGTACGACTACATCAGCCGGGATCTCCTGCTCTCCGGAGAACTTCGCCGACTCGTGGAAGAGGACGGGGTGCGCGGCGTCACCTCAAACCCCTCCATCTTTGAAAAAGCGATCGCGGGCTCCTCGGATTACGACCCCGCCATCCAGAGCTTGGTGGGCCAGGGCGAGAGCGATGCCCAGACCCTCTATGAAGCCCTTGCCATCCAGGACATTCAACTCGGCTGCGACGTGTTGCGGCCGGTCTACGATGCCAGCGATCGCAGCGACGGCTACGTGAGCCTCGAAGTTTCGCCCCATCTCGCCTACGAGACCGAAGCGACCCTGGACGAAGCCCGGCACCTGTGGGAATCCGTCGGCCGCCCGAACCTGATGATCAAAGTGCCGGCCACCACCGAGGGGCTGCCCGCCATCGAGCAACTCATCGCCGAGGGAATCAACGTCAACGCCACCCTGCTCTTTGCCGTGGGCTACTACGAGGGCGTCCACCACGCCTACCAGCGGGGCCTGGCGCGCTTTGTCGAGTCCGGGGGCGATCCCTCCACGGTCGCCAGCGTGGCGAGTTTCTTTGTGAGCCGCATCGATGCCATGATCGAAAAGCGCGTGGCCAGCGAGTTCGAGGAATCCCCCGAACCCGACCGCAAGGCCAAGCTCGAGGGCCTGCTCGCCAAGGTCGCCATCGCCAATGCGGTGGACGCGTATGCGAGTTTCCAGCGCGACCTAGCCACCCCCGAATGGGAGGCCCTGGCCGCCAAGGGGGCCCGGCCCCAGCGCGTGCTCTGGGCCAGCACCGGGACCAAGAACCCCGATCTCCCGGCCACCCTCTACGTGGACGAACTGATCGGACCGAATACGGTCAACACCGTTCCCGCCGCCACCTTCGCCGCCTTCAAGACCAGCGGCACCGTGGAGGATGCCCTGTGCGGCCGGGGAGACGCCACGCTCCAGGAGGCTCGGGCGATCATGGCCAGCCTGGACGAACTGGGTATCGAGTTTCAGGAGATCACCGACGAGTTGCTCACCAAGGGCTGCGCCCTCTTCTGCGATGCCTTCGACCAAGTGCTCGCCGCCGTCGCCACCAAGCGCGACGCACTGACAAAGAACGCGTGAGCGCCCCGGCCCCGGAAGCCAGCGCCCAGGCGGCACTCGAATTCGTCGAGGACGGACAGACCCTGGGCCTGGGCACCGGACGCGCCGCCGAGGCCTTTGTGCGCGCCCTGGGCCGGCGCGTCGCCGACGGGCTCACCGTGCGCGGCGTGCCCACCTCCGAGCGCACCGAAGCCCTGGCCCGAGAGCTGGGCATTCCCCTGATCTCCCTGGCCGAAGCCGGACGCCTGGATGTCACTTTCGACGGGGCCGATGAAGTGGACCCGAACCTCGACGTCATCAAGGGCTACGGCGGCGCCTTGGTGCGTGAGAAAATCGTCGCAGCGTCTTCCGATCGCCTGGTGATCCTAGTGGGCGCCGAAAAAATCGTGGCCAAGCTCGGCGCCCGGGGTCGCCTGCCCGTGGAGGTCATCCCCTTTGCGGAAACCCTGGCTCTCGATCGCCTCGCCCGGCTCGGCTACCCGGCCGAGGTCCGCAACGACGGCAACGGCGCGCCCTTTGTCACGGACAACGGAAACCTCGTCCTCGACGCCCAGGTCAGCGCCATTGCGGATCCGGGCGACCTCGACACCCGCAT
This sequence comes from uncultured Myxococcales bacterium, assembly GCA_963933695.1. Taxonomy (GTDB): domain Bacteria; phylum Myxococcota_A; class UBA9160; order UBA9160; family UBA4427; genus JAZXM01. Next base: position 2,163 of record CAWVXN010000479.1, read on the forward strand.
CCTGGCCATTCCCGGGGTCCTGGGCACCGGCCTCTTTGTCGCCATGGCGACCGCGGTCATCGTCCAAGAGGGCGAAACCGTGGAAGTCCTCCGGAGTTGACCCGAATGTCGAGCCTCAACTGCCCGGTCTGCGAGTCGGGCCTGTCCACCACGCAATACGAGGGCATCAGCGTGGACTGGTGCCCCGGCTGCCGCGGCGTTTGGCTGGATACCGATGAGCTGGCCCGGGTCGTCGAAAGCCGCGAAGCCAAGATCAGTCCTTCGATCCTCCAGGAGACCCTCGCCCTCGCGCGCACCGGCGTTCCCCAAGAGGAATCGGATCGACGCCTAAGGTGCCCCCGGTGCGCCCAGACCATGTCCGCCATCAACTACAACTACTCGTCGGGGATCATTGTCGATCGCTGTCCCGAGGCCCACGGGACCTGGCTCGACGGCGGAGAACTCGGGCACGTTCAGGCGTACGCGGAGCAATTTCCCGAATCCGATAACCCGCCGGTCAACCCCGAGAGCCGATCGCCTTTCCACGCGATCCGCCGCATGATGCGCGCCCTGGGCGGTCAGTAAGCCCCCCTCGCCGATGGACCGTTTCACCCTTCCCGGCCAACCTACATTGCGTAGCGGGGGGATTGAGTAGCGGGGGATTGCGTTGCGGTGGGATTGCGTAGCG
>CAWVXN010000480.1:0-2826 GCA_963933695.1 uncultured Myxococcales bacterium
CAGATTTCATTGTCATCGGCGCCCCTGTCGATCATCTCGGCCACGGCGAGGGGGCATCCTCTCTGGCCCAAGAGCACGAGAAAGGAGAGATTCACCCCGGTGCCGACGACAACGCCTCGGGGGTGGCCGCCCTGCTGGAAGTGGCCGAAAAGCTGGCCAACGGCCTCGCCGACGGCGAACTCTCCGGCCGACGGGACCTGGTCTTCGCCGCCTGGTCGGGGGAGGAAATCGGTCTCCTCGGATCGAGTTGGTGGGTCGCTCATGCCGCAGACCCCCATTCACCCGACGGCTCTCTGGCCGATCGTGTCACCGCCTATCTGAACTTCGACATGGTGGGACGAATGAGCGAAGCGGTCTCGCTATACGGCGTCGCATCGAGCCCCATCTGGCCCAGAGAAATCGAACGGGCGAATGTCAGAATCGCGCTCCCGATTCTGGCCCAGCCCGACAGCCTGCTCCCCACCGACGCCACGGCCTTCTTCAACCGGGGGGTTCCCCTGCTCTCGGCATTCACCGGCGCCCACGCCGATTACCACACCCCTCGCGACACCCCAGACAAACTCGACTACACGGGGTTGCGCCGGATCGCCGAACTCATGGGTGAGATCGGGCTCTCGGTTTCCAGCCTTGCGGTTCGGCCCGCCTTCGTCCCGGCCAGTTCCGCTGGAGGCAACCTGGGCCCGTCGGGCATTCGGGTCTACCTGGGCACCCTGCCCGATTACGCCCGGAGCGACGTGGTTGGGCTCGCCTTGTCGGGGGTTACCGAGGGCGGCCCCGCCGAGCGGGGTGGCCTGCGCACCGGGGATATCATCGTCGAGGTCGCCGGACGGACCATCGAGAACATCTACGACTACACCTATGCCCTGGACGCGCTCAAAATCGGCGAACCCATTCGCATCGATGCGCTCCGCGGGAAGAAGCGGATGAGTTTCGAGGTCACGCCCAGCTCCCGGGATTAGGCCGTCCCAGGCCTTTCCTGCCGCCCCACCGAGTTCGCCCGGCCTTGCCCCCCCGGCATCGCCTATGCGAGAATGACCGACCGAACCCATTCCTACCCCTACCGCTATCCCTATCACTATCACTATCCCTAGCCCCACCCGCAGCCCCAGCCCCACCCGCAGCCCATCCCGCAGCCCATCCCCAAACCCAGCCCATCCCCCCACAACCCCACAACCCCACAGAGCCACCAGGCATTTAGGAGACCCCCATGAAGATCGGACTGATCCCTGTCAATGTCGGCGCGCAGAGCGCCGAGAGCATGATTCAACTCGCCACCACCGCCGAAACAAGCGGCTTCGAATCCATCTGGACTTTCGAACACGCCATCGTCCCGATGGATTACGAATCGAAATATCCCTACAGCGCCAATGGTAAAATGGGGACCACACCCGAAACCAATTTCGTCGATCCCCTGATCGCCCTCGCCACGGTGGCGGCCCATACAAAGACCATTCGCCTGGCCACCGGGGTCAACATCCTTCCCCAAACCAACCCACTCTATTTGGCCAAGCAGGCTGCCAGCCTGGATTTTGTATCCGGCGGCCGCTTCATGCTGGGCGTCGGCATCGGCTGGCTCGCCGAGGAATTCTCGGCCCTGGGAGTCCCCTTTGAACGCCGGGGCGCGCGCTTTGACGACTACATCGCGGCCATGAAGAAGATCTGGTCCGGAGACGTCGTCGAGCACCAGAGCGAGTTCATCCAGTGGAGCGGATTCAAGAGCTACCCCGTGCCGGTCCAGAGCCCGCTGCCCATCATCATCGGCGGATCCAAGGGCAAGGCCTTCGAGCGGATCGCGCTTCACGGCGACGGCTGGTACGCGCCCACAGGCAACGTCGACCAGCTCGCGGAACTCATCAAGCAACTCGATGAGGCCTGCGCGGCCGCGGGGCGAGACCGCTCGACGGTAGAAATCAGCGCCATGTGGATCCCCGGCATCGAGGGCCTCGACGCGGTTCCCCGCTATGAGGATCTCGGCGTCAGCCGCCTGGTGGTGCCGCTCCCCGCAGTGGCCGGCGGCGGTGGCAATCCCCTGGAGGCGATCCAGCGCTTCGCCGACGAGACTCTCTCGAAAATCGCCTAGAGGGAGCGGAGCCCCCTCAAAACCCGCCTGAAACCCCGGCGGGTGCCTCCCGGAGACAAATCAATCCATGCCCACCGCATCCGCCAATGGGATCACGCTCGAATACGAAACCTTTGGCGAAAGCAGCGGGCCGGCACTGCTTTTGATCATGGGCCTGGGCGGGCCCATGATCATGTGGGAAGAAGCGTTCTGTCGGGCTTTGGCAGCCGAGGGATTCTTCGTCATTCGCTACGACAACCGGGATTGCGGGCACTCGACAAAATTGGATTCGGAACCCCTGCCAGACCTGGTCGCAATCATGGGCAACTGGATGCAGGGCGGCGAAATCGACGGGCCCTATCGGCTTTCGGACATGGCGGCGGATGCGGTGGGCTTACTGGATGCGCTGGGAATCGAAACCGCCCATGTCGTGGGCGCCTCCATGGGCGGCATGATCGCCCAGACCCTGGCCATCGAATACCCGTCCCGCGCCCGGTCGCTCACCTCCATCATGTCGTCCACCGGGGACACCGGGCTCCCCGATCCCTCCCCCGAGGCCATGGCCGTGCTGATGACGCCCAGCGCCGAGATCAGGGAAGCCTTCAGCGAGCAGCACCTGGCCAGCAACCGCGCGGTGGGGGCCGACCCGGCGTTCTTTCCCTATGAAGAGGAACGGCTTCGCGCTCGGGCCGCGCGCCTCTGGGATTACGGGATCGACCGCGAGGGTTCGACTCGACAGATGCTTTCCAGCCTGGCTTCGGGCGATC
>CAWVXN010000481.1:0-2826 GCA_963933695.1 uncultured Myxococcales bacterium
CTTTGCCGTGAGGAGTGCATCCTGGCGCACGCCGCTAAGCTCACGCGATGTACACACCCGATCATTTTGAAAGCCAGGAGTCCGCGCTGGAGATGCTCAGGCGGCATGGGTTCGGTGTCTTGGTGAGTGCGGGCCAAGAGGATTTGCACACGACCCATCTTCCTTACTGGGTCTCCGGTGACGGAAAAATAATTGAAGTCCATATGGCCCGGGCCAACCCTCATTGGCAGTTTCTAGAGACCCACCCGGCCTGTCGTCTGGTGGTCCAGGGAGATCACGCGTATGTGTCGCCCTCGTGGTACGCCACGGCTAAATCCGTACCGACATGGAACTATGAAGCGGTTCATGTGGATGCCACAGCCGAATTGGTTCGGGACCCGGAAGGGCTCTGGGGCATGGTCAGCCGGATGAGCGATCTCTTCGAGGAGGCGGGGTCGTCGTGGGCCTACTCGGCGCTACCGGAATCGATGCGGAGCCCCTTACTGAACTCCATCGTCGGCGTTCGGCTCCAGATTAATCGGGGGCATGCCAAACAGAAGCTCTCCCAGAATCGTTCCAAGGCTGACCGCCGGAGGGTCGCCGAAGAACTCCGCAAGCGCGGTGATTGCAGCCTCGCGGACCGAATGCTCGGACTGCTCGAGGATTGAGGACGCCCGCCGTTCCCCTGGGTTAACCGCCGAAAATCCAGTAGCCCGTCGGGTTGTCCGGGCATTGGCCGAGCCCGCATTCCATGAACGCCAGGATTGCGTTGATCCCGCAGATCGCGAGTGCGAGATAGCAGGCCGTGCGGGCCAGACGGCTTCCCTTCCAGGTGCTCCCAGGATCGGGCCGCTCGGTCTCACCGGGTAACCCGCCGGGAATCATCAGCAGCACGGCGGTCCCCGCCAGGAAACACACGAAGACCACCAGGGCCCAGGTATACAGATGCATGCCCAGGACGGTGCCCCCATAGCCTCCCCCCGCCGGGTCGTTGATATGAAGCAGGACTTGGCGCCCGGCGATGGCCGTCCCCGCCAGGGCGCCGGCCATGGAGAGCCCGTAGTGAAGGGGCCGGAGCCCGCTTCTCAGGTTCATCGCCAAGCCGATCATGACTGCAAACATGGCCAGTCGTTCAAGCAGGCACAGGGGGCAGGGGAGATCCCCGGTCCATTGGACGCCCAGGGCGCCCACCAGCGGCCCAAGCATGCAGAACATCGCAAGGATGTTGAGCCGGTAGGCAAGGCTTTGCCCGGCGAGCACTAGAACGAAATCTCGAGGGGGTCGGTGGCGTGGTGGGCGAACCAGCCAAGGGTCAGGGCCAGGCTGAGCCAGAAGCAGCCCAGGGCTCCGGTCTTCTGCTCCCGGAGGACCAGCACCAAACATAGAGTCTGGATTGCAAAGATCAGTGCGAGCATGCAGGGGACCTCCAGTCCGAGCCTTTTTGAACCCCGGTTACACTACCCGAGGTGTCGGGCCTTCGCCGACTCGCGCGCGGGGACCGGACTCGGCATCGGAGTGTCTTGGACTATGCTGGTCGCCGAACTGGATAACCCCAAGGAGAATACGTCAATGAAGTACTCGGACTGGTTCATCGATGCGGATACGCATATCACTGAACCGGGAGACGTCTGGACAAGCCGTCTCCCCCAGAAATTTCAGGCGGACGCCCCGCGCATGATTCGCACGGATGAGGGCGTCGACATGTGGCAATTCGGCACCCGGGGTAGCCCGATACCGGTGGGGGCCACCGCCATGGCGGGCTGGCCCGAACCCTTCCCTTCGATGCCCAAGAATCTGGACGAGTGTGCGCCGGCCGCCTACGACGCCGCTGCGCGACTCGAGTACATGGACTCCATTGGCGCCTGGGCCATGGCTCTCTATCCGAACATCGGGGGCTTCGGGAGTGAAACTTTCCTGGGCCTGGGTAATCCCGAGTTGATGCTTGCCTGTGTCCAGGCCTACAACGACTGGCTGATCGAGTGGATCTCCCCCGACCCCCGTCGCTTCATCCCCGTGATGGCCACCCCTTTCTGGGATGTGGAGGCCACGGTCACCGAGATCCACCGCTGCCGAGCCATGGGGCACAAAGCCATTCTGTTCACCAGCGCGCCTCAGGATTTCGGCATGCCCTTTATCGGTGATCCTCATTGGAACCCGATCTGGGGGGCCGCTCAGGATCTCGATCTACCCATTAGCCTGCACATTGGAAGCGGTGACTTCCAGGACCAGTTGATGAATCCCGCGCGTTTTGCAGCCCACGGAATAGCGCCCACCACGGTCTCAAGCTCCATGTCCATTCTGCTCACCAATGCGATCCAGTTGATGGATGTGGTGATGTCAGGAATCTTGCCCCGAAACCCCGGCCTCCGGCTTGTCTGCGTGGAAAGTGGGGTGGGTTGGGTGCCTTTTGTGAAGGAAGCCCTGAACCATGGTTTTGACTACGCCGGGGTGCGCACCGAAAAACCCGAGTTCACCCGGCGGCCCGGGGACTACATGCGTGATCAGGTCTGGTCCTGCACTTTTTTCGAAGAGTTTGGGCCCCAGACCGTGTTGGAGGAAGTGGGCGTCGATCGAATCCTTTTCGAGACGGACTATCCCCACCCGGTCTGTCTCTACGGCAGCGAGGTTCGAGAAAAGATCGACGCGGCTTTCGGCGAAATGCCGGCGCAGGTTCGGGACAAGGTGCTCTACTCCAACGCAGCAGAACTCTACGACGTCGAAGCCCCCGATCGGCCCTGGAACGGGGGAGAGCCACCGCCGGATGCCTGAGCGCTGGGAATCCGCCGAAGCCTAGAGTCCCTGGGGTCGACTGCCGATGACTCGCTCGGTCTCCAGTTCGGCGAGTTC
>CAWVXN010000482.1:0-2822 GCA_963933695.1 uncultured Myxococcales bacterium
CCTTGATTTTTCTGATTTTGGACCGGACAACGGTTCAAACGGTTTCCGGCTCGAAAGACGAACCCGAGGTTGTCCCCGGGGCGCGGGTTCCGGGCTACTTCGTGTTGATCGCAGTCGCCGCCCTGTCGGGCTTCGCGATGATGACGATTCAGACGGTTCTGAACCGAATCGGCGGCCTGGCCTTCGGTGCATCGATATTTACTTTCGCCATGGTGGTCGCGGTCTTTGTTTTTTCGATCGCGGTGGGCAGTCTCGTGGTGTCGTTCCTTCCGCGAATTTCAAGTCGAATGATCGTTGCCACCCAGTGGAGCCTGGTTCTGTTCGTGGTGCTTCTCTATGGCCTGATCCCGAATGCGCCCTACTACGCGCACGTGGTCCGTTCGCTGTTTCAACCCACCGATGCCGCTTTCTATTCATACCAGTTCTTTTCGTTTCTCGGCCTCCTTGCCGTGCTGATTGTCCCCATCGGTTTGTCCGGGGCGTTGCTGCCCCTGCTTTTCCATCATCTTCGGCAGACCGTGGGCGATTTGGGGACGACGGCAGGAAGTCTTTACAGTTGGAATACCGCCGGTTCGCTTTTGGGCGCCTTGCTGGGCGGGTACGCCTTGCTCTTTTTCTTCGATCTTCATGTGGTCTTTCGGATCGCTCTGGTTGCTCTGGTTCTGTGTGCGGGACTCCTGACGGTGTTGTTGCTCCCGATTCCTCGCTTTGCCGCACTGGTCCTTGTGGTGATTCCAGCATGTGCAGGGATCTGGAGCCTGCCTGAGTGGGACCCGGAACGACTGGATTCAGGCCTCTTTCGTACCCGGCAGGCGACAGCTCTGAGTTACTCGGGCGCCGATGCCTTTTTTGAAAATCGTATGCGCCGAATCATCTTTCACCGAGACGGACCCTCGACCACCGCGACCGTGCGTGAGGGCCGCAAGAGCGATGAAAGGCCCGGCTTTTCCCTCAGTACCAATGGCAAGCCCGATGGAAGTCTCGTCGGCGACTATCCCACCATGGCACTGGCGGCTTTGTTCCCAGCACTGCTGGCCGAGGAAACCCGGCGAAGTTTCGTGATTGGCTACGGCACCGGGGTGACCGCTGGAGAACTGGCCGCACTGAGTGAAATGCAGGAAGTGCATGTGGCCGAGATTTCCCAAGCTGTCCTCGATGCGGCTCCCTATTTCGAGGTGGGCAACCAGGCGCCCTTGGCCAGCCCCAAGGTGATTATCCATCGGAGCGATGCTTACAGGAGCCTGCTTCGGGCGGAAGGTCTCTACGACATCATCGTGTCCGAGCCGAGCAATCCCTGGGTGAGCGGCGTCGAGATGCTGTTCAGCCAAGAGTTTCTTTTGGCGGCCAAGGACAAGTTGACTCCCGGGGGCGTCTACGCCCAGTGGTTCCACTTGTATGAGGTCGATAACGAGGCGTTGGAACTCGTATTGAGAACCTATCTTTCGGTTTTTGATCAGGTGTCCCTCTGGTTCACCATGCAGGCCGATCTGGTGATCATGGGGATTCAGGACTCTGACCGAGCCCTGGACGTGGAGGCCATGCGGGCTCGTTTCCAGCGGCCCGATCTCCAGGCGGGTTTCGAGCGCGTGGGGATCGACAACTTGGCGGCTGTTTTTTCCCACGAGATCGTCCCCCTCGGCGTTTTGAATGCCCTCGATCGTGAAGGCCCGGTTCAAACCCTTCGCCACCCACGCCTTAGCCATCTTGCCGCAAAGGCTTTCTTTCGCGGGAAACAGGCCACCCTGCCCGATCTGGTCCGGCCTGAGAGCGTTCGGGTCGGGCTGAAGAATTCGCTTCTGCGCAAACTGGTCGATGGGAAACCGATTCCGCCGGTGGTGCTGGGAATTGCGGCGACAGAGAACTGTCGTTTTGACCGGGGAAATACTTGCGCGACCTTCATAGCCAAATGGATGCACGAACATCCGTTCTCTGGACAGCTTGCGAGGGTCCTGTCGAAGTTGCGTAAAAATCCGAGGGTTGCTCCCGAATTGCGTGGAGACTTTATTGAAAGCCTCGTTGCGTTCTACAACGCCGAGCAAAAGCGTAAGCGATTAGAGCCTGCGCCTCTTGCGCCGACATTGAATAAAACACGCCGCTACCTCAAGAATTTCAACTTGGTGGTGCCTTTTGAGAGGCGGGCTCTCGACCGTATATGGCGGGCCTGCGATACGCCCCCTTGCGAGGAGCCAAGGCTAAACCTCGAGGCTAGGATTGGCCCTCTCGATCTCTCTCCGCCCGGGTCCCCCAATAGTTAGACTCGCTCCGGGAGGTAGAGGGCGGGGCGGGGCTAGCCCTGCTGGCCCAGTGAAGAAGTACGAACCGAGTTCCCCCGGTGACTGTTCGCACGATTGAGGGAGTAGTGGATGGCTGAAGTTAAAGTGCCGACAGATATCGAAATTGCCCAGGGGGCCGAACTTCGGCCTATCGCCGAGATCGCAGCAGCGATTGGCCTCGAAGAGGACGATTACGAATTCTACGGTCGGAATATCGCGAAACTCTCCAGCGCTTTCTGCAGTGATCTGTTTCGGTCGGACAAGAAAGATGGGAAGTTGATCCTGGTGACCGCGATGAGTCCGACTCCGGCAGGGGAAGGGAAAACGACGACGTCGGTGGGCCTGTCCGATGCGCTCAGCGCTATCGGGAAGAACACGATGGTCTGTCTGCGGGAGCCCTCACTGGGGCCCTGTTTTGGAATGAAGGGTGGAGCTGCCGGAGGCGGTTACGCCCAGGTTCTCCCTATGGAGCAGATCAACCTTCATTTCACCGGTGACTTCCACGCGATCGGACTGGCGAACAATCTTCTCTCCGCCGCGATCGACAAC
>CAWVXN010000483.1:0-2813 GCA_963933695.1 uncultured Myxococcales bacterium
CCCGAAAGTCTGGAAGTGGGACGCTGAAAGCGGCGGTCGCTTTGCCAAGATCAACCGTCCCATCGCAGGGTCCACCCACGAAAAAGAACTTCCGGTGGGGAAACACGCGCTGCAGCTCTATTCCTTGGCAACGCCGAACGGCGTGAAGGTCACGGTGCTGTTGGAAGAGTTGTTGGCCTTGGGCCGGGAAGGCGCGGAATACGACGCTTACCTCGTGAACATTGGTGAGGGAAACCAGTTCGGGAGCGGCTTTGTTGCGGCGAATCCAAACTCAAAAATTCCCGCGCTGGTGGACCACAGTACGTCGCCTCCGACCCGGGTTTTCGAGTCCGGCGCGATTCTGGTTTATCTGGCGGAGAAGTTTGATGCGTTCCTGCCCACGGAGCCCTCTGCCCGCGCCGAGTGCATGTCGTGGCTTTTCTGGCAAATGGGCAGCGCCCCGTTTCTGGGCGGCGGTTTCGGCCACTTCTATGCTTATGCTCCCGAAAAATTTGAGTATCCCATCAATCGCTTTGCCATGGAGGTGAAACGCCAGCTCGATGTTCTTGACCAGAATCTGGCCGAGCGGCGATTTCTGGGCGGTGATGAGTACACCATTGCCGACATGGCGGTCTATCCCTGGTACGGCGGAGTGGTGCTCAACAATATCTACGAAGCCGAAGAGTTTCTCGAGGCCAAGTCGTACACGAACGTGGTCCGGTGGGCGACGGAAATCCAGAAGCGGCCCGCCGTTCAGCGCGGCCAACGGGTCAACAAGGCCTGGGGGCCCGAGGAGGAGCGGGTTCCCGAGCGGCACAGCGCAAGCGATCTCGACTAGGGAGAGCGCGCACCCGGGTCTCCTGGCTGAAGGGGAGGGGTGTCAGGCCCCCCCGAAAGTGCATTTCTGGCTGTTGGAATTCGGAATGCCAATAGACTAGGGTGGCCGGGACGGGAAGTCCCCCTGTCCGCAGGAACGTGGCTGGGGGACTGTCTGGGTCGATGAGGCCGCTCTCCTGCCGGCTCAGCGGAATGCCGAGGGCGAGGGGGGTGCCAATCGGCATCGCATTTCACTCGGTCATTCGATTTCCAACTGCCTTTTTCAAGGGCCTTTCTTGAACCGCTTTCCTTGAACTGTCTTTTATCAACTGCCTTTCATCAACCGCCTTTCATCAACTGCCTTTCATGGTGCGCACCAAACTGCTTAAAAAAGAGCTGCCGGGCCAGAGCCACTAGCCCCGGACAGCCGAGGAGTCCCAAATGAGCGCAACGGCCATCCACCTGGCACCCGTCCCGACTTCACCTGTTGGAGAGATCGCACCGCTCGTGGCGCGATTGCGAAAGACTTTCAATTCGGGCAAGACCAAGCCCCTGGAATGGCGCCGTGCACAACTGGAGGCATTGATTCGCTTTGCCAAGGAGAACAGCGATGCACTGGTTGCTGCGCTTCAGGCGGATATGGGAAAGCCCGAACTCGAGGCCCGGGCCGCGGATGTCGGGCAGATCACCATCGAGGCAAAGCTCGCACTAAAGAACCTTAAGAAATGGACCCGGCCCCAGGGTGCTGGCGTGATCCCCCTGATGGGCAAGTCGTTCGTCATCCGCGAACCGCTGGGTGTCGTGTTGATCATCGCCCCTTGGAACTATCCCGTGGGTCTTCTTCTCTCGCCCCTGGTAGGCGCTATCGCGGCGGGTAATGCAGTTGTTCTGAAGCCCAGCGAAGTCACGGCACACACCTCAGCAGTGCTCGCCGAGTTGCTCCCGAAATATCTCGACACGAACGCGATTGCGCTGGTGGAGGGTGGCGTGCCCGAAACTTCTGCGTTGCTCGAGCAGCGATTCGATCACATCATGTACACCGGTAATGGCAGCGTGGCGAAGGTGGTCATGGAAGCGGCGGCAAAGCATCTTACCCCCGTTACCCTGGAGCTTGGCGGAAAAAGCCCTTGCATCGTCGACCGCACCGCCGATATCCCTGTGACCGCCCGGCGCATTGCCTGGGGCAAGTTCATGAATGCCGGGCAAACCTGCATTGCCCCGGACTATGTATTGGCCGATGCGTCCATCGAGGACGAATTGATTCGCGAAATCCAAAAGAGCGTTGAGCAGTTCTATGGCGGCGAAACCCGGAACAACCCCGATTACACCCGAATCGTCAACGAGCGACACCATCAGCGTATCTCGAACTTGATGGCCGGCGAGGAAGTTGCTTTCGGCGGTGATGGGCGTGAGGAAGACTGCCACATCGAGCCCACGGTCCTGCGCAATGTGTCCCCGGATGCGCCCATCATGGAGTCGGAAATATTCGGCCCGGTTCTCCCGGTGCTGAGCATCAATGGGGTCGACGAAGCCATCGAGTTCGTCAATCGAGGCGAGAAGCCCTTGGCTCTCTATCTATTCAGCACCGATGCCAACGCCGAGCAGCGGGTTCTCGAGGAGACGAGTTCGGGCGGTGCCTGCATCAATGGAACGATCATGCATATTGGGAACTCAAAGATGCCCTTTGGCGGTGTCGGCCCCAGCGGAATGGGGGCGTATCACGGGCAGCACAGCTTCGAGACATTCAGCCACCGGAAGTCCGTGCTTCGGCGAGGCTTCAAGTTCGATGTGAAAATGATGTACCCGCCCTACACCAAGTGGCGAACGAACATGGTCAAGAAGATGCTGTAGTACAAAAACAGTAACAAGATCAAGTAGTTAAGACCTTTCAAAAGGTCAGAGAATTGCCTCAAAATCATCTTACCAATCTGTGACAGTTCTGTGACGATTTGCCCGAAATCCCCCCATTTCCAGTCACCGCAAATCGACCCATTCGCCGTGACCAGAAAAGCGACTTC
>CAWVXN010000484.1:0-2812 GCA_963933695.1 uncultured Myxococcales bacterium
CAATTTGCCAGCCACGCATGTCAAGGTGATCGGTGATGACAACCCACTCGAACCAGTCGCCCCCGTTGCCTTCTCGCCGTCCCAGTCTCGCATCCGACTTCCCTGCCTCAAGAAAACCGAAAGAATTAGGAACAGCGTTGTACTCATTGAGCACGACGTCGGCAGAGTAGCCAGCTCCCGGCCACCAGCAGGCCAATGCGAACATGAGGGTTATCGCAATTCTAAACACAATTTTTCTCCAAGTAGGCTCAAGGCAATCCGAGCTCTACTAGAAAGGTTCGATTTTCATATTTGGGAACCCTCATTCCCAGACCGCCAAAACTACTTTCCTGCGACCCCTACCATTCGGAGACCAAAACTCCGGTCGCCGAAAACAGAGTGCACCCCGCAGCCCCCGCCCGCGCCCGCGCTTTCAACACAGTCATTCGTGCCGAGTAGACGGTATCGAGCAGCTTCGCGATCTCGCCCGGATCGGTCCTTCGCTCACGCCACCACCGCGCAGCAACTTGCTCAGATGCTTCGGCCATCACGAGCAGGGCCCGCCAGTCCTCCGCCCGGCCCCGAAACGCGTTTATCTCTGCGATCGCCGTCTGCGCTTCACGCACTCGCTCGTCCAGCACCCTCCGCTGATCGCTGACCTCCGCGCGAGCCAGCGCCTGGTAGCGCCTTTTTTTTGCCCCGGCCTCCCGGCCGAACGGGATTTCGAATGAAACCCGAGCTGCGTACTGACGCTCATCCCCTGCATCGGGGATCGGTTCAAAACCAAAATCCACGAACCGAACCGAGGGCAGGCGTTTCATCGACTCGCCCCTGGCCATCGCCTCGTAGTGTTGCTGCTTGGCTCGATGAGCCTCGATTTCGGGCTGGTGATTTCCCAATCTCTCTCTGAGACTATCGATATCGTCATCGAGGAGAGCAAGCCCTCCTTCGAGAGAAGGGAGAACATTCAAGGCGCGCTCCAGCCCATTGAGACTCAATGGATATTGGGTCTCAGAGATCTCCCTGCGCGAGAGCCTGACGCTCGTCTCCAGCTTGAAACGGCTCCACTGGATTTCATCGACTAAGCCAGCTCTGCGAAGATCCTCATTCCAGTCAATCAACGCTCGATGCTGCTTTTCAAACTCGGAGAAAATCTCTCGATTTTCCACTTCGGCTTCGTATTGGAGCGATGGCAGGCAGAACTCTACCCGGCTCTCCAGCATTGCCTCGGAGAGTTCAGCCAGAGCAACCCGTGAATTCGCTCGCCGGGCCTCCTGCAATGCAGAAATTGCAAGGGGGTTTCCGATGGGCAAGCGAACAAGAGCGTCCATCTTTGTATCCTCGGCGGTTACCGCCGCCGCGCGCAACTCCACGCTATCCAGAAGAACTTTTTCGTCCTCCCGGGCAACAGCCGCCTCCAGTTCCGACCGCGCAGCCTGGACCCTTGCGTCGTTGGTCAGTCCGGCCTCGGAGATCCTAGCTTCTACTTCTCCTTGCCGATCGACGAAATCCGAAGGCGGAGAATTCACACAGCCCGCAGTCCACATCGCCAAAACACAGAGGCTGAGCAAACCACTCGAAACGAGGGGCACGCGCCTTTGGGTCCTCGGCATCAGCTCACGCCGCTCTTTGTAAAATCAAGCGTCACAATCTGACCATTTCCGAGCCGGCATGAAGGCGGCACCGACACATGAATTGGCATGCCATGAACCTTGCTGCCAAAAAAGTTTCGCAGTTGAGCCGGAGCCTCTCTCACGGTCGCGCCTCTTCGGCGGACCATGCCAACATTGCTACATCCTGGGCCCGTAGCCCCGGCGATACGAACCAAGGCACCCGTCGCAATCGCTTCGGGATCCGTGGTGGGTGCAACAAACGCAACAATCTCCTGGGCAAACTCCGGCATAATCGACGCGACAGAATCACCCTCCGCGAAGGAAGAGCCAACCCTTGTTACCTCTTTCACGATTCCCTCAAAATTGCTCTTGATGAGCAATGAGTCCCGATCGCTCAGAAGCATGTCCCGACGGGTTCTAAGGCTTTCAATCTGCTTCGCGTAGAAATCGGAAGTGGGATCTTCTAGTGACGGACGATTCGGTCGCAAGCGCAACCCGGGCGCGACCCACCGTTCTTCTTTGACAAGCAGCTGAGCCTGGGCAAGTTTCGACTCGTTGATGAGCTGTTCCATCTGGGAATCAAGACGCCCAATTCGCTGGTCAATGAAATGGGGTGAGAGTTCCACGAGGGGCGTCCCGATTCCGACACGATCACCCTGCTTGACAAAAACTTCTGTCGCGAACGACGCGACCAGGGCTGGATGATGGACAATTTCCCCGATGGCCACGGCTTCGACCCGGATAACCGACTGCGAGACCGACACAAGGTTAACCAATAGAAAAACACTCAACGAGAATACGCAAATCCCGAGCGGACGAACTCCAACAGAATCGAAAATTCGATCTGTGCCTCGGATAAACTTCATTGAGATTCTTCTTACATCCGGCATTATGCGCCCCTCTGCTTAACAACCCGTTCAGACATACGTTCAGGAATCTTCAATTTCCAGCCGGGCTTCAATACTCTGCGGACGAGTCCTGCAGCATCAAGCGAGTATCATGGGCCTCGAGCCTCTCGCGCAGGGCGTCCAGAATCTTGGTTCGGTCAGATTTCCTGAAAAATTTAACTTGATAAATGTGCTCGACGAACTGCCCACCCTCTAGTTGAACACTGCTCAGAAGTGCATTTCTACGGCAATACTCATCGAGCACCCGTGCCATCTCGGGCTCAGTATCGGCGAGACAATTGACTTGAAAGCGCAACACTCCATCAAAACGTG
>CAWVXN010000485.1:0-2804 GCA_963933695.1 uncultured Myxococcales bacterium
CGCAGAGATTTTTCGGTGAATGCCTTGGCGCTCGCGCTGCCTTCCGAGTCGGAGCAGGGCCCCCTGGAAGTGCTGGACATATGCAACGGTCTGGCCGATCTCGAGTCGCGAACCCTGCGAATTCTCCATCCCCGAAGCTTTCACGACGATCCGACACGAATTCTTCGTGCGGCTCGCCTGGCTCCCCGGCTGGGTTTCAAGCTCGCTCGCGCCACGCGATCGGCCATGCGGGACGCCTTGCGGGACGGGGCGATGGGGGGCGTGAGTGGCGAGCGCTTGCGTCGGGAGTTCGAAAAAATGTTCGCCGACGTCCACCTTGGGTTGGAACCGGGTCTCGCGCTCCGTCAACTCGCACAGTGGCACGTTCTCTCGGCCCTGGAGCCGGGTCTCGAGTGGCCCAAAGCGACCAATGCGGCGATGCGGCGCTTGGGCAAAGGGATCGCCGAACCCGAGTGGCGAGCCCACCGGTACAGGCCTTGGGTGCCGGGGCTGGCCCTCTGGCTCGCGCCCTTGAGGCCCGCCCTGAGGCGTCGCGTTCTTCAGCGTTTCGCCGTGCGGGGCGAGGCCGCCGACCGCATCGCAGAATTCGGCTCCGAACGCGACCGACTCCTGCGACGCTTGGGCAAGGCCCGGGGGAGGGGGGCGGTAGACGCTGTGTTGACCGGTATTCACGAAGAAAATCTTCAGGCGCTGGTGGCTTGCTCCGAACCACTGCTCCGGCGCCGAATTTTGCGCTGGGCCGCGGAGGACCGGGCTCGGCGGGCGCCGCTGAACGGGGACGATCTGGCCACGTTGGGGCTCGAGGGTCCGGCGGTCGGCAAGGTGCTTGGCCGCATTCGTGCCGCGCACCTGGACGGCGCCATCGCCAACCGCGAGGAGGCGTTGGGCCTGGCCGTGGAATGGGTTAGGAGAAGAGGGGTGGGCGAGCCTCCCAATGGAAAGAAGAAATAGGGGCTGTTGGGCGCTTCCGAGGGCCTGCCGGTTGCCGAGGTGGGTGGAATCCCTCATACTCCGCCGAAGCCCGTCCCCGTGACTCAATCCCGAAACCGGCTCCCCCCTGGCGTCCCCTTCGTATGACTCTGAGCGATGCCCACAGCGAGCCCGGCTCTTACTCGCCCCTGCAAGGGGCCGAGGGGGTGCCCGCGTATGCGGTCAAGCTTCCGGTCTTCGAGGGCCCTCTAGACCTGCTCTTGCACCTGATTCGGCAGAACGAGGTGGAAATCGTCGACATCCCCATTGCTCAGATAGGCGAGCAATATCTCGCCTACATCGAGGTGATGGAAGAACTCAATATCGATATTGCAGGGGAGTACTTGCTGATGGCCGCGACCCTGGCCCTGATCAAGTCCCGCATGCTGTTGCCTCGGGAGAGCCTGGCAGAGAGCGCCGAAGGCATCGATCCCCGCGCCGACCTCATCGCCCGCTTGCTCGAGTACCAGCAGTACAAGGAGGCGGCCGAAACTCTCTCTCAGCGCCGACTGCTTGGACGCGATGTGTATCGGGCCGAGGGCCCAGGCCCCGAACCCGTTCCCGAAGCCACCCGAGAGATCGAGGTGGGTCTTTTCGATCTATTGGAAGCCTTTCGTACGGCGCTAGCGACGGCCCAGGCGGGCGATCTATACCACGCTGTGGAGAGTGAGGAAATCACGGTTCGCGATCGGATGATTTCCATCATGAGGCTCTTTGAGACGGCGGACACTGTTGAGTTCATGCAGATTTTTTCCGGCGAGAATTCCACCCGGCCGAGTCGGGCGATGATTGTGGCCACCTTTCTCGGCATGCTCGAACTGGCTCGGCTTTCGGCACTCCGTCTCTTCCAGAGCCTCAACGACGCCGGCGCGCCCCAGGGCGAAATTCGACTGCGCGCGGTTCGAAACGAGCAGGACGGACCCAATTGGGCCGATCGCATTACGGACACCATGTGAGGATTTGAGATGGAAGCTTCCCAACAACGCCGAGTGATCGAGGCCCTGATCCTCGCATCCCCCGATCCCGTCACCCTGCAACGGCTTGTCGCGATTGTGGCCGGGTTGACCCCGGCCGTGGCCAAGGATCGAATCAACGAACTGAACGCCGAGTATGAGGCAGAGAATCGCGCCTTCGAAATTTGGGAAGTGGCCGGAGGATTCCAGGTTCGGACCCGGGCGGAGTTTTCGGGTTATGTCCAGCAACTTCGAAAGGATCGGCCCCTGCGGCTCTCTCAGGCGGCCCTCGAGAGCCTCGCCATAGTGGCCTACAAGCAGCCCCTCACCCGGGCCGAACTCGAACTCGTTCGCGGCGTCGACTCCGGGGCGGTTCTTCGTAGCCTGTTGGATCGTCGCCTGCTGCGGCTGCTCGGGCATCGAGAAGTCCCCGGGCGCCCGCTGATCTACGGAACCGGTAAACGCTTTCTCGAAGTTTTCGGCTTGGAGTCACTTAAGGAACTGCCCTCCCTGCGCGAACTCGAGGATCTGGCTCGGGAGCAGGGCGTGGTCTTGGCCGGCCAGGAGGCCGCGGAAAGCGAGTCCGCTGAAGAGACCTCTGAATCAGCCGGGGGCACGGATGTCGAGGCCAGGGATGGGATCCAAGCGGCTGAGCCTGGGGCTGAGCCCGGGGCGGAGGCAGTAGAGAGTGGCGAGGCCGAGGAGGTTGCGGGGCTGGGGGGCGAGCAGGCTGTTGACGCCGCAGCGCGGAATTCTCTCCCGGACGTTGGGCAAGCATCCACTTCGGAGGATGCATTGACTCTCGCTCCGGACGATGCACTGACGCCCGCTTCGGACGATGCACCCGGCGAAATCGCCCGGGACACCGGGAATAGCCCGGCA
>CAWVXN010000486.1:0-2799 GCA_963933695.1 uncultured Myxococcales bacterium
GAGCGAGACAAGTTCGGCATAACTTCCCTCAAGAACCGCGATTTCCACGTCGGGGCAATCGCCCGGGTGCCGCGATTCGTCGTTCCATTCCGCTTTTCGGCCATCCGCGTGACAATCTTGAGCCACATTAGCCGCCACAGCGCTCACTTTTAGCCTCAGTAGACCGCCCTTGGGCATGGCGTGAAGGCCATTGATGGCCAGATTCCAGAGAACCTGCTTGAGTTGGTCCCGATCGGCTAAAGCGCGGAGGTCATCCGGACCGGCGCACTCAATTTCGACTCCTTCGGGCTTCGAAGCTTCAAGGAGTTCCCGCATTTCTTCCAGCAGGGCCCGAACGGGAACTGGCCCCAGTGCCGGCGGAGTGGGCCGGGAATACTGGAGAAACTGACCGATCAGGGTATTAAGACGTTCGGTCTCCCGAAGAACAATATCCATCAATCGATCCGAATCCCCCTGGTCGGCCTCAGCGGTTCCTTGTCCCGCCTTGAGGATCTGGATCGAGCCGGAAATGGAGGCCAGCGGGTTGCGAATCTCGTGGGCCATTTTGGCCGCCATCTCCCCCACCGCCGCCATTCGCTCGGCGGTGCGCAACTCGCGCTCCATGGCCGCCACGGAAGTCACGTTTTGAAAGATCACAACGTGCCCTCGCTGACTGCCGTCCTCTCCCTTGAGGATAGAAGCGGCCACCCCAAGAAAGAGATCCTCACCCCTCTCATTCCTGTAGCGAAGCCTGGAGCGGGAAACCCGACGGGAAGGCAATGGGCGACCGGACTGGGCCAACACTCCCCCTGTGCCGGGAATCACCACCTCAAGTACCCGGCCCAGGACCGCCGCCGTGCTCAACCCCGTGATCTTTTCGGCTTCGGGATTGAAAGACGTAATCCGCCCATTCTCGTCGGTGGTGAGCAAACCGCTCATGATGCTCACGACAGTCCGCTCGTAAAGTTCTCTCAGTTGGCCTAGGTCCGATGTTTTTTCATCAAGGGCCCTACCCGTACGGCCCAGTTCCTTCGACAGGAAGCTCGCCAAAACAGCTACCAGAACAAATGCGCCGCTTCGTACGGTCCATGCGGCGGCCAATACAGAGAGCGAACCACGGCCGTAACCACTCCCGTAGTTTTCCAGTAGCCCAAAATGGGTCGCGAATATGAGCGATCCGTAGGCGAGCACACTCAGACTCGCAGCCACAATGGCTCCGCGGCGGTCGTAGAGCATCGCTCCATAGATAGTGACAGTCAGGTAGAGAAAGGTAAAAAAAGACTCGGGATCGCCCGAGAAGTGAACCAGCGATGTCACCATTGCCACGTCCATGCCGATCTGGCTGAACGAAAAGAATGTCGACGACCCCCTTTCGCGTCGCCACAGCGCGCTGGCAACGATACTCGTGAAGCCCAAGGCGACCGTCAGATAGAGACCTTCTCGAGCCGACCGAGGAAAGCCCTCCCCCGACCAATCGAGGCCCAGCACGATAGCCAGGCTCAGCGCCCCCAAAGCAAATCGGGCCAGCAGGATGCGTTCCCACTGGGCACCGCTGCGCAAATTATCGGCGAACAAAGACACCTCCCCCAGGAGTAGGCCCGCGCTCCCCCCCCATAGAGAGCAACGCGAAGTTGCTCGACGCGTTACTGGATAGAATCCGCGATGGTAAAAATCGGCAGATACATGGCAATCAGAATGGTACCAATTGACCCCCCCATGAAAACCATCATCAAGGGCTCAAGCATCGAGGTCAGCGCCGCGACAGCCACATCAACTTCGTCGTCATAGAAGTCAGCGACTTTGGTCAGCATGATTTCCATGGAACCGGTTTCTTCGCCCACCGCCACCATCTGAACCATCATGCCCGGAAAGACCTGGGAATTCTGCAATGGTTCGGCAATCGTCTTACCTTCTGAAATGGAAGCTCGAGTTGCTTGCAACTCCTCTTCAATGATCAGGTTCCCCGCTGTTCGAGCGACAATATCCAGCCCGTCCAGAATCGGAACGCCGCTTGAAATCATCGTGCCCAGAGTGCGGGTGAAGCGAGCCACTGCCACTTTTTTGATGATATTTCCGAAGATCGGGAGCTTCAGAGCGAGCTTATCGGTCTGGTAATGAAATGCGGGAATTCGCTGCCGGGCCTGGCCAAAGCCGACATACAGAGCAATCAGCCCACCAGCGAGATATTGAATGTTCACCTGGAGCCACTCGCTCAGGCCAATGACCATCAGGGTCGGACCTGGAAGGCTGCCGCCGAAATCCTCGAACATTTTCTGAAAAACCGGGATGACCTTGACCAACAAGAGGACGATGCAGGCCATCGCAATCACCGAGATAGTCGCGGGATAGACCATCGCGCCCTTCAACTGCTTGGCCAGCTTGTCCTGCTTTTCGAGTTGTACGGCGAGACGGTTCAAAATCGTATCTAGGATCCCGCCGACCTCGCCGGCGGCAACAAGGTTCACGTAGAGCGAATCAAAGACCTTCGGATGTTTTCCCAGCGCCTCGGCAAACGTAGCCCCGGATTCAACGTCTGTCCTAACCGCAATAATCGTTCGTTTGAATGTAGAGTTTTCCTGTTGATCACCCAGGATATGGAGGCATTGCACCAGGGGCAGACCCGCATCGATCATCACGGAAAACTGCCGAGTAAAAACCACAAGATCCTTCACCGTCACCTTGGGCTGAAGGAAGGTAAATATCTCGCTGATATCTTTCGGCTTCTCTTTCAGTCGACTCGGCACAATGCCCTGGGAGCGGAGCTGCGCCGTGGCCATCTCCACAGTTTTTGCCTCCATCTCGCCTTTGCGAGTCCCGCCA
>CAWVXN010000487.1:0-2788 GCA_963933695.1 uncultured Myxococcales bacterium
GGCGGGTGGAGAACAAGAACGAGTCCTGGGGAACCATGGCGATGCTCGACCGCAGAAGCTTCAAGGGCAACCGGTTGATATCGGTGCCGTCCAGAAAGACCTGGCCATCCTCGACTTCGTAGAGTCGGGGGATCACCGAAGCCAAGGTGGTCTTGCCCGAGCCGACACTGCCGACCACACCCAGACTGGATCCGGCGGGAACGCGAATGCGAAGATCCTTCAGCGCCCAGTCCGAATCCGTCTCGTGATAGCGGAAGCTCAGACCGCGAAATTCTATTTCCCCGCGAAGCGATTCCACGTCTTCCAGCACGTCGTGGTCGCGGATCGAGGGTTCCACCGAAAGAACCTCGTCGATGCGCTGCATCGCCGCCGAACCCCGCTGAACCAGGGCAACCACCCAGCCCATGATGAAGGTCGGGAAGGTCAGGTCCCAGATATACATGGCGAAGATGAAAAATTCGGCCACGCTCATTTCGCCCTTGCTGATCGATGTCCCACCGACCATCAGAACCACCCACATGGCCACCGCGGGCAGCATGCCGGTAATCGTCGGCATCGCGCCGTTGATCCGAACCAGGCGCAGGGCGCGCTGATAGAGTTCTTCGTTGATCCGCTTGAAACGACTCGCCTGCTCGTCTTCCATCGCATAGGCCTTGACGACGGAGATTCCCGAGACCACTTCCTGGACCTGGTTCGAGAGGTCTGCCAGTCCGACCTGAACCGCCAGGCTGCGCGAGTAGAGCGCGCTGCCGAAGACTCGGGCAATCACGATAAAGAGCGGGTACGGGATCAGGACCAACATCGCGAGGGTCGGGTCCAACACGAACATGGCCACCAAAACCCCGAGAAAGAGGACCGGCGTCTGCACGATGGAGAGCAGACCGGGCCCGAGCATCAGCCGAACTGCGTTGAGATCATTGACGCAGCGACTCATCAGATCACCCGTCCGCCAATCAAAGTAGAAGGACTGAGGCAGGCTCTGCAGGTGGGCGAAGAGATCGTTTCGCATCTCGTATTCCACTTCTCGGGCCGCGGTAAAAACCAGCAAGCGTGAGAAGAAGCGGAGCCCGCCCCGGGCAATGGCCACGCCGAGCAGCGCGATGAAGCGCGTCTGCAGGGCCTCGGGCGGAAGGTCCGGATCCATCGCTCCCTGGATGCACCAGCCCACCATCATGGGAAAAGCCACGAAGGCCGCCACGTAGCCCAGGGTCAAAAGGGCCCAGAAGCTGTAGTAGACGAGATTTCGGCGCAGGTAGACCGACAACCGGCGAAGCGCGTGCCGGACCGGACTGTCGCCGGTTTCCTCAGCCGAAAGAACCGGGGCGGCGCTCATCGGCCCACCCAGCGGGCGATCCGCGTCCGTCCGACACCGAGTCGCCAGGCGGCTAGGCCCAGGGCATTGCGAAAAAGCGTGCCCACCAGCCCCCGGTCGCGATAACGACGGGCCGAGGTGATGGCCGCCGGGCGCAAAGCGACCACTGCACCGCGACGATTCAATTCCCGCACCAGGTCCAAGTCCTCCATGATCTCCACCGCCGGAACGCCCCCCATCGCCGACAGGACCGATCTCCGAACAAAAATTGCCTGGTCACCGTAGGGCAAAGAGAAGAGTCGGACCCGCATCGAAACAATGCTCTCCACCCACCGAAAGACCACTCCGGGCGCATCGAAGCGGAGCCGAAAAGCGCCGCCCACCACACCCGGGTCCACCAGCGCTCCGCGCAGCGCCCCCTCCCAGCCCGCCTCCAGCCGGGTATCAGCATGGAGAAACACGACGACCTCCCCGGCGCTGGCCCGCCAACCCGCCTCGAGTTGCCGAGCCCGGCCTCGCGGAGAGGTCAGAACCCGAGCCCCCAATTCGCGCGCCCTTTCGGCGGTCCCGTCTCGGCTGCCCCCATCCACCACCAGGACTTCCGGACCCGGATCTGCGCCCGAATCCGTGCCTGGATCGGCATCCAGATTGCGCCCCCGAATCGCGGATCCCGGGGCGGCGCCGACATTCCCACGCATTACGCTCGCGATGGCCCCCGAAATCTGCTCGACCTCGTCGAGCACCGGAATCACCACCGCGATTTTCACCCGCGCACGCTAGCACGACCCCACTCGGCACTTAAAGCGAGCCCCGGCGATTGACGCCCCCATCCCCGTTCCCTATTCCATCGGCGTGACCGACCCCAAAGAACCCACCGCCCCCGCCTATGCGAAAGCAGGCGTCGACCTCGACCATGACGAGTCCTTCATCGATGAGGTGAAGGAAATTGTTCGAACCACCCACCGCCCCGAGGTTCTCTCGTCCATCGGCGGCTTCGCGGGGCTTTTCAAGACCCCCGACCGCTACAAGGATCCCGTCCTCGTGGCCGCCACCGACGGCGTGGGGACCAAAATCAAACTCGCTGCCCAGATCGGTCGCTTCGATACGATCGGGATCGACTGTGTGGCCATGGTGGTCAACGACCTGATCGTCCAGGGAGCAGAACCCCTAGTTTTCCTCGACTATATTGCCATGGCCCGGCTGGAGAAGAAGATCGCCGCGGATGCCCTTCGGGGTCTCGCCGAGGGCTGCCGGCGGGCCGGGTGTGCGCTCCTCGGCGGAGAAACCGCCACAATGCCCGGGGTTTACCGCGAAGGCGATCTCGAAATGGTCGGCTTCTCGGTGGGCGTCGTGGAACGCGACTCGATCATCGATGGCTCGACCATCAGCGAGGGCGATTCGGTGATCGGGCTGTCCTCGAGCGGCTTCCACAGCAATGGCTATTCCCTAGTACGGAGCATCCTGGACAAGAGCATC
>CAWVXN010000488.1:0-2787 GCA_963933695.1 uncultured Myxococcales bacterium
GAGCTCTTCGCAAACCCCACTGGCCGCATCGCGAAAATTGAAGAAGTCGCCAGCCTTGTGGCCTTCGTGGCGAGCGGGCCGGCCAGCTACATCAACGGGGCCAATCTGCGGGTGGACGGAGGCGCTTCGGATAGCGCCCTTTGACAAGCCCTTCACCCCAAGCCCCTCTCCCCAAGCCCTTCTTCCCCTAGCCCTTCACCCCCAAGTCCCTCTCCCCAAGTCCCTCACCTCCCCGGAGTTCTGGAAGTATGTCTCAGCCCGACTTGGCCCGGCTCGAACGGGTCCGCGCCTCGCTCCCCCATCCCATCATCGACGGGGACGGTCACCTCGTGGAATTTTTGCCCGCTGTGCGCGACGAACTCGTGACCTTGGGCGGAGAGGCCATGGCCCAGCAACTCGACGCCATCTTCGACGCGGCCCGGCTGACCCGGGACCTGGAGACCGAGGCCCGACGCGCATTGGGCCTGTTCCGAATGAGTTGGTGGGCGTTCCCCACCGCCAATACACTGGACAGGGCCACTGCCCTACTTCCGGGCCTGATGGCCGAGCGCCTTCCGGAGATCGGCATCGATTTTGCCATCCTGTACCCCACCTTCGGACTCACCGTCCCCCACCTCGACGACCCGGATCTCCGCCGGGCCGCCTGCCGAGCCTTCAACCGTTATTACGCCGAAGCTTGCCGTCCCTATGCCCACCGGCTCACCCCGGCTGCAGTGATCCCCATGCAGAGCCCGGAAGAGGCCATAGAAGAGATCGACTACGCGGTCGAGACCCTCGGAATGCGCGTGGTGGCCCTTTCGGGCTATGTGGCCCGGCCCCTGCCCGGCGGCGAAGACCTGCGGGCCGCCCGCTGGATCGACAGCTTCGGTCCCGATGACCCCATGGCTTACGACGCGGTCTGGTCGCATTGCCGGGCCCGGGGAATCGTTCCTACTTTTCACTCCAGCGCCATGGGCTGGGGAAGCCGCGTCTCCCAGTCGAGCTACGTCTCCAATCACATCGGCAATTTTGCCACCGCGGGCGAGGCCACTTGCCGCTCACTCTTCCTGGCGGGCGTACCCCAACGCTTTCCCGAATTGCGCTTTGCCTTTCTCGAAGGGGGTGTGGGCTGGGGGGCGAATCTCTACTCGGACCTAGTGGGTCACTATGAAAAACGCGGCGGGGGTTCGGTGGACCAATTCAACCCGGACCACATCGACCGTCAACGGATGCAGGATCTCTTCGGGCGCTATGGCTCTCCGGCTTTCGTGAACAACCTCGACAAGCTCGATGGGGCTCTGCGCACCCTTTCCGATCCCGACGAAGACGCCTCTGCCCGAGATGAATTCCGGCATTGCGGCGCCGATGGCGCGGAAGGGATTCGAAGGGTCTTTGCCGATCAGTTTTTCTTTGGCTGTGAGGCCGACGACCCCATGAATGCCCTGGCGTTCAACACAGGGCTGAACCCCATGGGAGCCCGGCTCCGCGCACTCTTCAGTTCGGATATCGGCCACTGGGATGTGCCGGACATGCGAGGTGTGCTGCTGGAAGCCTGGGAACTCGTCGAAAGAGAACAGCTGGCCGAGAACGACTTTCGCGACTTCACCTTCGCCAATGCAGTGGATCTATTTACTTCCGCCAACCCGAACTTCTTCGAGGGGACGTCTGTCGAAGAAGCGGTCCGCAAGGAAACCGGGACAGCCCCGACAACCTGAGATCTTTGCCTTCGTTTTCTGGGGTTTTCCGGAAAGCCACTGGAAAAGAGACGAGACAAAACATGGCCGAGTCACGCAAGACCCCCATCGTCGCTGACTGGATGGGCGATGTCGCCCCGGAGCAGTTGGGTTTCCCCCTGCCCCTCGATCGAGCGCTCTACACCAAACAATCTGGACTCGTCTACAAGCAGACCTCGTCGGGCCCCTTGAAACTCGATGCCTACCGGCCTGTCGGGGATGCGGATCGCCTGGCCCCCCTAGTCGTGATGATTCACGGTGGGGGCTGGCATGGGGGCGGACGCTACCAAATGGGACTCTCCCACTGGGCGGGTTATCTGGCCTCTGGGGGGTTGGCCGTGGTTTCCATCGACTACCGCCTGGCCCCGGACACCCAGTATCCCGACTCCTTCCAGGACTGTCTTGACGCCATCGATTGGGCAGTGGATCACGCAGCCGAACTCGGCGCGGATCCCCAGCGCGTTGGCCTCTGGGGGGATTCGGCGGGGGGACATCTGGCGCTCCTCATCGCGACCTCACAAACCCGCCCGGATTTTCCTGGACCCCGGCTGCGCTCGGGGGGAGAGCGCTTGGGAGCGGCGGTGGCCTGGTACCCGCCGACGGACCTGAAGGCCCTGCACGATTCCGAACGCCGAGCCCGGAGCGGTCCGACGACCACCGCCACATTCGTTGGCGCCGAACCCGAAGAGGACCCCGCCCGCTGGTCAGAGGTCTCACCCATGGCCCAGGCGCACCCCGGCGTACCGCCCAGCTTGATCCTCCAGGGCACTCGGGATCGCCTGGTGCCCCACCGGCAAGCCACGGGGTACGCCGAGCGACTCGAGGGCTTGGGTGCACCCGTCGAACTGCACCTCGTCGAGGACGCTCTCCACGGTTTTGACCGAGTGGCCCCGGGAGACGAGGCTCGCCGATTGATCGCGCGTAGCCGGGATTTTCTCCTGGAACGACTGGCTGCCGAGGGAGACTGAATGCCGCCGGGATCTCCATTTTCCACGACCCCTACGAACCCCACGACCGCCACGCCCCCTACCAACCCCACGACCGCCCTAACCCCCCCCCCCCCCCCCCCCCCCCC
>CAWVXN010000489.1:0-2786 GCA_963933695.1 uncultured Myxococcales bacterium
GCAGGCCCGGATCCCGGGGGTGACTTGGCTTTCCGGGGATCTCACGGCACCGGGCGAGTGGCAGGACGCGGTGGCCGAGGCCGATGCCGTGGTGCACCTGGCCGGGGCCCCGATTGCCCAGGGGCGCTGGACCCCGGCACGCAAGCGCGAACTCCGGGCCAGCCGCATCGAGACGACCCGGCGGATCGTGGCCGCCCTTGCCTCGGCCTCTGCTGGGCCTTCGGTCTTGGTTTGCGCGTCGGCCTCGGGTTACTACGGGGCTCGGGGGGAAGCGCGGCTCGATGAGGGCTCGGGTCCGGGGGACGATTTTCTTGCCCGGCTCTGCGTCGAGTGGGAGGCCGCGGCTTGGGGCGCATCAGAGGCCGGCGTGCGGGTCGTGTCCCTCCGCTTCGGTGCTCTGCTAAGCCGGAGTGGGGGCGCCTTGGCGCGTATGCTGCCCCTCTTCAAGCTCGGGCTGGGGGGGCCGTTGGGGCCTGGGGATCGCTATTTCCCGTGGCTCCACGAGGGTGATGCCGTCGGGCTCATCGAGTGGGCGCTGGGGGCTGGCCCTCGCGCCACCGGAGCCGTTAATGCGGTCGCTCCCGAAGCCGTGCGCATGGGGGCGTGGGCACGCTGCCTGGGGGGTGTGCTTGGGCGCCCGGCGCGCTTCCCCGTGCCAAACTTCGTCCTGGGGCTCGTCCTCGGCGAACTGGGATCGGCGTTGGTTCCGGGACAGCACATCGTCCCGCGCGCCGCCTTGGACGGGGGGTACGCTTTCCGGCACCCCCGACTCGAAGCGGCGCTCGGCGATCTGGTGGGCTGACACGGTTCACCGGAAGGGCCTTGGGCCCCACCCGAGTGCACGGGGACCCACAAAGCCTTGCCCGAAACCCAGCCCGAAGCCCTAGTTGAGGCCCTACTCAAAGCCCTAGTCGAAGCCCTACTCAAAGCCCAGTCTGAAACCGTCGACCAAACCCAGGGCAAAACCCCCTGCGGTACGCAATATCGGCTCTCACCGAGTTTTATTGCGCACAGAAATTTCGCCGGACATCCGACGGAATCGGTCCGGCTAGCCCTGATCCGGTCAGGCCTTGTCCGGTCAGCCCTTAGACGTTTCGCTCTCCGTCCAAGGCGCGCTGGGACTCCTCGAGCAAGTAAGTGGCGTCTCAGCGTGCCTTGGCGTGAGCGCGGCTAAGGAATGTCGCGGTCGAGGACTGTCTTGCGTCCATCGCTTCGGGCGGTTTCGATGGCCTCGTCGCAGAGGCTACGAATCTTGTCCGAGAGCGCTTGGAGCACATTGGAAGACGTCTTCATGTCTCCCTGTGATTTGATGTAGGCCTTGACCTTTGACGCGACGACGATCACTTCCGTGGAGTCAGACATCGGCATTGCCTTTCTCGGTGCGAACTCGCTCCGGCTCCAGCAAGCGCTCTCTCGCGCATCGGAAACCGCTCTGGGATCGCACCTTAGCCGGAAGAATGCACCACCTTCCGCGAAACGCAACTCAGCGACCCGAGAGACTGGCAGATCGAGCTAGGATGGCCGCCATGAAATATCGACTCAGCGGTGCCCGGATTTGGGATGGAAGCACGTCGGAAGCGAGCGACGAGGCTCTGGATCTCTTCATTGATGGCGGCGAGATTGCCTCGATTCACTCATCCCCTGGGGGAGAAGAGGCCTTGACCCTGCGCTTGCCTCCGGGCGCGGTGGCGATTCCGGGGCTGATCGATGCTCACGTTCACCTGGATCTGGACCCCCACCTGATGGCCCCGGACGACCAGTTCAAACCCAGCCGATCCGACCGGGATCTGCGGATGATCGCCCGAGCGGGCGCCATGGTCCGGGCCGGCATCACCACGGCTCGGGATCTCGGCGCCGGAGAGTGGCGCGAGCTAGTTCTCCGGGACGCCATCGCCCGGGGCGACCTGCCCGGGCCGCGGGTGGTCTGCGCCGGCCAGCCCCTGACGGTGGAACAGGGCCACTGTCATTTCTGGGGAGGCGTGGCCACGGACGCGGAAGACCAGGTCCGGGTGGTTCGGCGTCAACTCGAGCACGGAGTCGACTGGATAAAGGTTATGGCCACCGGCGGCTATTTCACCAAGGGGAGCGGCGTGGACCGTGCGCAGTTCAGCGCCGACGAACTGCGCGGGGTTGTGGGCTTGGCCCGGGAGGCCGGGCTCAGCGTGGCCGCCCATTGCCACGGCAAAGTCGGCATTCGCAACGCCGCCCAGGCGGGGGTGCGGACCATCGAACACTGCTCGTTCGCCAGTGGCCAGGGCTATGGGGCCGACTACGATCCGGCGGTGGTGGAGGCGATCCGTGCCGGCGGCGCCTGGGTTTCACCGACGGTGAATGCGAACTGGCTGCGACGGATGGAGAAAGACGGCGCGCCCACGGACTTTTTTCGCAACATGCGTTCTGTTCTCGGGGGTCTTCGCGAGGCGGGTATTCCCCTGCTTGCTTCCACGGATGCGGGCATTCCCGGCGTGTACCACCACCGCCTGGCGGCCGGGCTCGCGGCGTTCGCAAAATACGCTGATTTCTCTCCGGTCGAGGTTCTCCGGACGGCGACCCGGGATTCGGCTTTGGGCCTGGGGCTGGAGGCGGTCTGCGGACGCATTGCGCCGGGGCTCTCGGCGGATGTCGTGGTGCTAGCGGGGGATCCCCTTCAGGATCTGGCCCATCTGGAAAACCCGCTGCTGGTGCTCGCGGCGGGTCGCGTCGCCCATCGGGACGACTCGGTTCCCGCCCCGGCCCGGGCGGCATGAGCCCGGCGGGGGCGAGCGCCGGGGGCGGGGAAGTCGGCC
>CAWVXN010000490.1:0-2763 GCA_963933695.1 uncultured Myxococcales bacterium
GTGGGCTTGCTCAGCGTGACTGGAATTTCCACCGGATCGGCGCTCGCGGCGGTGGGAAGCGGAGCGAAGAAGCTCGGTGGTTTGTTGGCCAGGGTTCTGGTGGGTGGGTGGGTGCTGAGCCAGAGCGCATTTGTGGCCGGGCTCGAGGCTCTTCGGAGTGGCATCGAGGGGCTTCGCCGGATTTGGGCTTCTCTGGTGGTCTGGAAAGAGCAGCGCGCCCGCCGTAGCCGGGTGGCCGAACTGCGTGCGCCAGAAGCCGCAAGTGAGCCCGGGCCCGAATCCGCGGTGCGGGTGGCTGGTACACGCTTGGCGGCTCCTGAGCCGTCGGCCAAGGGTCGGGCTGGTAGTGGCCCGCAGATCGTGGACCACGTTGAGGAGCGCGAGCGGGACCGCAAGCCCGCGCAAGAGACTTTCGAATTCCAAGAAAAGGGTCTCTCTGGGCCATTTCAGCAGCCCGACTCCTCGATCTTTGCTCGGCCTCCTGAAAATTCTCGCAAATTCGATCGCAACAGCCTGCTGATGAATTCTCGTATTCTGGAGAAAAAACTGGCGGATTTCGGGGTGCAGGGCACGGTTGTTCGAGTTCACCCGGGTCCGGTGATCACGATGTATGAGTACGAACCCGCAGCCGGGATCAAAGTGAATAAGATCGTAGGGTTGACTGATGATCTCGCGATGGCGCTTCGGGCTATTTCGATCCGAATAATTGCTCCGCTTCCGGGCAAGAACGTCGTTGGAATCGAGGTGCCCAATCCGACTCGGGAGGTGGTGTACCTGCGGACACTCCTCGACAGCGAGAGCTTTCGGAATAACGAATCGACCTTGGCGGTTGCGATGGGGATGGACATCTTCGGCAACCCGGTGACCTCAGACCTAGCCAACATGCCGCATCTGCTGGTGGCCGGTTCGACGGGAACGGGTAAGAGCGTGTTCCTTAATGCCTTCCTTTGCTCGCTGCTGTGCCGAGCGACGCCCGATGAGCTTAAACTTCTGCTCGTCGACCCCAAGCTGCTGGAACTGTCGATTTACGAAGGTATTCCGCACTTGATTGCGGAAGTTGTGACGAATCCCAAGAAGGCGGCGGCGGCTCTTCAGGGCGTGGTAAGGAAAATGGAAGAGCGTTATCTAATGATGGGCTCTGTCCAGGTGCGCAATATCGACCAATTCAATACCAAAGCGCGCGAGGAAATCGCGAACGGAAACACAAGCTTCGAACTCAAACCGAAATCGGGGAATAGCACGGAGGAGCCCCAGAGGGTTGAGTGGGCACCGTTGCCCTATATCGTGGTGGTAATAGATGAGTTAGCCGACTTGATGGTGATGGTGGCGAAAGAGGTGGAGGAATCCCTGCAGCGCCTGGCCCAGATGGCTCGAGCGGCGGGCATTCACCTTGTGTTGGCGACGCAGCGACCGAGCGTGGACGTTCTGACCGGAGTCATCAAGGCAAACTTCCCCTCGCGGGTTTCGTTCCAGGTATCTTCGGCGATTGATTCACGGACGATTCTGGATCAGAAAGGTGCTGAGAGCCTGCTTGGGCTCGGCGATATGCTTTTTCTCCCGCCTCGGACGGCGCTGCTGGAGCGACTCCACGCGCCCTTTGTCAGCGAAAAGGAAGTGGTGGCACTGGTCACCTTTTTACGCGATCAGGGTAAGCCGATGTTTGACGAGGAGTTGGTTCGCTTTACCGAGGAAGGTTCCGATTCCTCGAACGAGACGGACGAGGACGTCGACGAGATGTTTGATCCAGCGGTGGCCATTGTAGCCGAGACGAGGAACGCCTCGATTTCCTATGTCCAAAGGCGGCTCAAAATTGGTTATAACCGCGCGGCTCGAATTATCGAGAAAATGGAGCAGGACGGCATGATAGGGCCGCAAGTGGGCAACCGTTCTCGGGAAGTGTTTCTCCGCGATCAGAATGAAGAGTAGCCGTCGGGCCGCAGTCATCATTCTTGCACTCGCCCTGATTCCTCTGGCGTTGGCCGAGATCCGGGCCGCCGAGCCCGTGGCCCGTGAGGGCATCAGTTCTCCTGCCTCCGAATGTCCGCCGGCCCCGGCCACCCTTGCTCTTGTCCAGCGGCGCTACGACACGATTGGAGACCTGAGTGCGAAGTTCGAACAGAAAACGGAGTCGATGGTGTTCGGTGGTTCGCTCCCAGCCCAAGAGGTAAGTCGCGGAGATGTCCTTTTCGCCAAGCCGGGTCGTATGCGCTGGAACTATCGAGAGCCCGAGGCGAGTGCAGTGATCAGCGATGGCAAGACCCTATGGGTTCACGATATAGGGGCCGCTCAAGTTACCCGAATCCGGTTGGACGAGGGGTATCTGGCCGGTGCTGCCTTGCAATTCCTTTTCGGTTCCGGGCGCCTAGAGGAGACCTTCTCAGCCTCGATATCGAGTTGCACGGCGACCACTGTGGAAGTGGAACTCGAGCCGAGGGAGGCCGCGAGCTACGAGCGCCTTTTTGTGACTGCGCATCGTGAAAGTGGGCTGGTGACAGCTACCTCAATAGTGGACCTCTTTGGGAACCGCACCACGATCCTGCTTTCGGGCATCGCAGTGAATCAATCGCCAGGCTCCGCGGAGTTCGAGTTTGCCCGGCCCAAGGGCGTCGAACTGCTGGATCTTTCGGGGCGGCCGTGAAATTGGGCTTCGCGAAGGGCCGCCCTCCGCGAAGCGCCCCCATCAAGTAGAAAACTCTCCCCGTGCACTCTTTTCTGCTCAATCGAGGAAGTTTTTCCTCTCGGGCTGAGTCTGCAATTTTTGGT
>CAWVXN010000491.1:0-2763 GCA_963933695.1 uncultured Myxococcales bacterium
CGACCTCGAGGGAAACGTTTGGAGCTTCGGTAGCTATGACCCATGGAATTCCGATGCTTGATCGGATTTCTCGACCCTTCTCTCGACCCACCGCCCGACCCTCTAAGCGTGAGGCCGAAGTCTCGCCGGTTGACGCCTATGCCGAGGGATCGCGCTCCGTGGGCAGCTGGGCGCAACCCGCTCAGGGGTCGAGTTGCCGGATTGGGAGCGCCGCGCTCTTTTGAACGGTTCGCAGCGCGAAGCTCGAGTGCACTCGGGCCACGCCGGGCAAGCGGGTGAGCTGCTGGCTGTGAATTCGTTCGAAATCTTGGGTATCCGCGACAACGACCCGGAGCAGGTAGTCAAACTCACCGGTCATCAAGTAGCAGTCCATTACCTCGGGCAACGCCCGAACGGCCTCTTCAAAGACCCGAAGCTCGTCCTGATCCTGGCGTTCGAGTGTGATGCTCACAAAGACAATGCCCGAGAGTCCAACCTTCTGGGGATCCACCCGGGCCGAGTAGCCCTGGATGACGCCCTGGCTTTCCAGGGTTCGGACGCGCCGCAGGCAGGCGGATTCCGAGAGGTGGACCCGCTCGGCCAGCTGGACGTTGGCAATGCGTCCCTCTTGCTGAAGCACAGCAACCAGATCTCGATCGAAAGAATCCATTGGAAGCAAGATTACACCACTTTAGTGATATATAAAGACAGAAACCGTCTGGTAAGGTCCATTTCCCGTCGTTTTTGCAAGAAAAAGTCGCTCCAAATGGAATAAACTTGTCCTTGTCTCAGTGTCGAGATCACCCTGCGAATGAGGAGAAAGCCGTGAAAATCGGAGTCCCGAAGGAAATCAAGATTCATGAATATCGGGTCGGTGTCATTCCATCCGGGGTGCGCGACCTGCGCGACGCGGGCCATCAGATCTGGGTTGAGGCCGGTGCTGGCGAAGGCATCGGTTTCTCGGATCAAGACTATGAAAAAGCTGGAGCACGCATCGCGTCCACCGCCGACGAGGTCTTCTCGGCGGCCGAACTCATCGTCAAGGTCAAGGAGCCCCAGCTCGAGGAGTGCGCGCGCCTGGGTCCCCATCAAGTGCTGTTTACCTATCTCCACCTGGCGGCGGATCCCGAACAGGCGGCCGCGCTTTGTGAGTCAGGGGTGACTGCGATCGCGTACGAAACAGTGACGGCCCCCGACGGTTCCCTTCCCCTGCTTACACCCATGAGCGAAGTGGCCGGACGCATGTCAGTGCAAGTCGGTGCGGCGAATCTTCAAAAGGCAGCCGGTGGTATCGGTGTTCTGCTTGGGGGCGTTCCTGGAGTCGAGCCCGCGAAGGTTGTGATTCTTGGTGGAGGTGTTGCGGGAACAAACGCCGCCGAGATTGCGGTGGGAATGCAGGCTGACGTAACGGTCGTTGATCGTTCTGCCAAGCGGCTTCGCGAGTTGGCCGCGCAGTTCGAGGGTCGGATCAAAACCTCCTACGCGGGAGCCGATGCGGTAGAAAGTCTCGTGGTGGCTGCTGATCTCGTGATTGGTGCTGTTTTGATTCCGGGTGCCGCTGCTCCCAAGCTGGTTACTCGTGACATGGTGAAGCGAATGAAGGCGGGCTCGGTTCTGGTGGATATCTCAATCGATCAAGGTGGGTGTTTTGAAACCAGCCGACCCACTTCCCACGCGGACCCCACATATGTAGTGGACGATGTGGTCCACTACTGCGTGAGCAATATGCCGGGTGGGGTGCCACGAACTTCCACCTTTGCACTGACGAACGTAACCCTGCCCTTCGTTCGGGCTCTGGCTGACTCTGGTTGGGAGAAGGCCTGCGCCGAGGATCCGCACCTTGCAGGGGGTCTCAATGTTCAGGCTGGACGGATCACCCATAAGGCGTTGCAGAGCTGAGCCCATAGGCGACGGCGAAACACAGCGAGTCGATTGGATACGAGCCAAGTCAATACGAGCCAAGTCGAGCCAAGTCGATCCGAGTATCAAGACGAGCTTAGGGTTTCTGCATCTTCTTGAGCATGGCTCCCATCTGCTGATGGATGGCGTTGACGGCTTGAAGCGGTCGCACCATGACGCGGAGCTCGACCAACTTTCCCTCGTCATTGCACTCGAAGATATCGACGCCGTTGATGTACTTGCCGTCGATGGTGCTTTCGAATTCCAGCACGGCTTGATTGCCCGAGAGAATCTGTTTCGTGTAACGGAACGTGCCGGAGTTGGCAGAATCCGCATCTCCCGAGCCCGCTTGGGCGGGCTCCTCGCCTCCGAGGGTATTGCCTGCGGCACTCAAGTAGAGCTTGGTAATTTCACGGCCCTCCTGGGGGGTGTAGACCACCGGAGAGTAGAAGGTCACGTTCTCGTCTAGGAGTTCATCCAGGCCCCCAGGTAGCTGTCCTTTCAGGTGCTTATGCCATTTTTCTATAAATTGCTCGATCATTGACATTCTCCTTCCACGGCCGGATCCACGGATCCCGCGCGATTTCTTCCCGGTCGCCCGGAATTTTTTTCAGATGCCCGGTCGTCGCGTGACCCGCAACGGCGTGGCCCATTGCCCGGTCGGCCATGCTACCCCAGTTGCCAATAAGTCGGGTTAGCAAGATAGTTCTGATCGGGCGCATCGTTCCAGGTGCATCGTGGTTCGAAGTCATTCTCTTGGGCACGATCGTCCGTTCCGGAGCGGTGAATGGCGCTTGGCTTGTTAGGCCCCTTTCGCCTCGCCCCTTCAACCGCCTCGCCCCTTCAACCCCCTCAACCCCTTCGCCCCTTCAACCCCTTCGCCCC
>CAWVXN010000492.1:0-2758 GCA_963933695.1 uncultured Myxococcales bacterium
CCCGCTGCGCCCGTCTGCCCGTCGGCGAACTCGTCGAACCAGTGGATCGGCACTGCCTCGGGATCGGCCCGAACCGAATCGGCGCCCTGGTGGAATACCCAGAGCAGTCCGTGAGCCTCCCGGGTCGGAAGCATCTCCAAAGCCATTCCCCGCGGAATCCGAGCCTCGCTGCCCTCACAAGGCATGCCGGTGCAGACGCCGTCAGGACCGAACCGAAAACCGTGCCAAGGGCATTGAATCTCGCCGTCGATGACCTTCCCCCGGCTGGGCGCGGCCCCCCGATGGGGGCAGCGATCCAATGCTGCCCGAACCGAACCAGCGCCATTTCGGCCATCGCGCCAGAGCACGATCTTCCGCCCCAAGCGTTCTAGGCCCATGGGCTTTCCCTTGAGCTTTCGAGCCTCGGCGACTGGGTACCACTGGTTGGGAATCATCGGCCGAACTCCTCTCGCCGGAGATAATCCTGAATCAGGTTTCTAGTCACGATTGTCTACAGCACAACCTTACCCTAGTTCTTCGCCGCCACCGGGACACTGAGTAATGCGAGTACGCCCACGGCGTAGATCCCCATGCCGGCCATGAGAACGCCTTGGGGGAAAGAGAGGACCCCGGTGCTTCGCGGCACGCGAAGTTTTCCTCCCGGGGTCCCGTGTTCCCGGACTGATGCCAACGGGCGCTTCCGTCCGTGGGGTCGCTTCAGCCCATCTGATATTCAGCCCATCTGATAGAAGACGGCCTTGTTGCCATCGGCGTCTCGGAAATAGCCGCCGTAAAAGCCCGGCATCCGCTCGCCCGGAGGACCCTCATCGCTTGCGCCGAGCCCCAGGGCCCGGGCGTAGAGTTCGTCGACCTTTTCGCGAGAACCCGCCGAAAAGGCGAGCATGTTGCCGTTTCCATGGTCGGGTGCCTCGG
Source organism: uncultured Myxococcales bacterium (assembly GCA_963933695.1). Lineage (GTDB taxonomy): Bacteria > Myxococcota_A > UBA9160 > UBA9160 > UBA4427 > JAZXM01. The sequence goes on from CAWVXN010000492.1 coordinate 913, forward strand.
TATCGAACGGTGTGCAGACCGCCAGAATCGGCTTGTCCATGCTCTCGCCGATGAAGGCGATCCGCCCGATGTCCATCAGGACTTTCGCGCCCAGGGGCTCGAGAAGTTCTGACCAGAAGGCCTTCGCCTTCTCCATGTCGTTTGTTCCAATCGTTACGTAGCCGATCATTTTCGTTCTCTCCTGTTCAGTGGCTCAGCCCCTGGATGGGGAGCGCCGTAATAATGAGGACGGGGGTTAGAAGAGCGGGGGAGAAGAGGGGGGAGCGGGTGAGAAGAAACGGGTGAGGCGGCTTCGAGGCAAGGCCGGATCAGTTCCTACCATCGACCCGGGCCGTCAGCGCCGAAATGCGCTCCACGATGCTATCCCACAGTTGGGGCGGAAGATTGTGTCCCATGCCGTCTATGAGCATGAGTTCCGAGCCCGCAATGGCCTCGTGGGTATCGATTCCGCCTTCCACGGGTACCAGAGCATCGGACTGGCCGTGAATGATCAGTGCCGGCACATCGATCTTGCGGAGAGCCGGGCCCCGATCCCCGTGAGCCATGATGGCGGCCATCTGCCGGGCGCTGCCCACCGGGTGGAAGGATCGGTCGAAGAGCATCCCCGCCCGCTCACGCAGCACGTCCGGCTCTCCCGGGTAGGCGGGGGAACCGATAATCGCGTCGCTCTTGATGGAGCGCTCGACCACCGCCGCGCGGTCTTCGGGCATGGGCTCGGTCAAAACCGCCATCGCCTCGGGGCTGGCCGGGGGCAAGTCGGCGTTTCCGGTGGTGGACATGATCGAAGTCAGGCTTCGCACACGTGCGGGATGCCGGATAGCCAGGGCCTGGGCAATCATGCCTCCCATGGATGCGCCGCAAATATGCGCCGAGTCGATCCCCAGCGCGTCGATCACCGCAACGGCGTCGTCCGCCATATCGTCCAACGTGTAGGGAATCTGCATGGGCTCGCCCCGGGCTCCCGCCGCAAAGAGTTCTGCCATGTTGGGAACGCCCAGATCGTCGAGCCAGGTCGAGAGGCCTATATCCCGATTGTCGAAGCGAATCACCCGGTGCCCCTCAGCCGCCAGCTTCTCGCAGAAGCCTTCATCCCAGAGCACCATCTGCGCCCCGAGACCCATGATGAGCAGGAGGGGTTCCCCGGTCTCGGCGCCGAATACATCGTATTCGAATTCAATTGCGTCTCGGGTGGCTCTCGGCATAGGAAACTCCTTGGGTCGTGAATGAGGTTGAGGTCGTGGATGAGGTGGTGGATGAGGTGGTGGCTGAGGTGGTGGCTGAGGTGGTGGCTGAAAGCCTGAAGGGCGAGACGCTAAGAAATCGGATTCCCCGAGGCAATGCGAGAATTTTCGGCCCAAGAGGTCCCAAGGCGATCGGCCGTGCGGGCTCGCCCCGCCGGCATTTTCTCCCCTAACCGATTCATGGCATACTGGACCCTATCCACGACCCAAGGAGCGCCCTGTTGGCCGAAACCGCAAAGTACACCGAGCACCCAGCCAAGAGCCTCCACTGCGCGAGTTTTCGACTCCGGAGCCTGACCCCCCACATGGGCGCCAAAGTTCTGGACCTCGACCTCGCGAACCCCCTGAAGGATCCCGAAATTCTTCCCGTCATCACCACCCAGGATTCAGCCGGGCGCAACCTCCAATAATCGATTCGGCGCTGATGTCCGCGTGATGCGGGTTGCCGAGCACTAAGAAGGAAAATCAATGGCGAGCATTCAAGAGATCTGGCGTTACCCGGTCAAGAGCATGGCGGGGGAAAAGCTCGATGCCACCGAGATCGGCGAGCGAGGCGTCGCCGGTGACCGCGCCTGGGCGGTCAAGGACGAAGTGAGGGGCGGGAT
>CAWVXN010000493.1:0-2753 GCA_963933695.1 uncultured Myxococcales bacterium
CCAGAATCACCCCGCCGGCCACGACTGCGGTGAGGCGGGAGCGTCCCCCCGCGCTTCGGGCCACCGCGGTTCGGGTCAATGAACCGCAGGTCACCATGCCCCCCACCAGGGCCGAAACGATGTTGCCCGCGCCCTGGCCAAAGAGTTCGCGGTCGGGGTCCAGGCGCGAGCCCTCCGGTGGGCGGACACTGCGCGCAGCGGCCACGGACTGCAGGGTGACAAGGATCGCAATGGCGAAGGCCGGCTGCGCCACGTGTTTCAGATCGGGTACGTCAAGCGCACTGGCGCTCGTCCAGGCGCTGGCGAACTCGCCGATCCCCGGCAGGGCGTTGGGCCCGGCATCCCAGCCCAGAAGAGCGGTGCCCACGCTCACGGCGGCCAGGCCCACCAGGGCCGCGGGGAAGCGGGCGTCTATCCGGCGCAGCCCCAGGATCAAGGCGACGGTGACCACGGCGACCAGTAGGGCCCGGGGATCGGCGGAGGCCAACGAGCGTCCGGCGTCCTGGAGGGCTGGCCAACTCTGGGGGATGAATCCGCCACCGTGGGGGGTGCGGAGTAGCTTCGGTGTGAGTTCGGGGAGGAGTCGCAACGCAATCAGCAGCCCCGTCCCCGTCGCAAAGCCCACGATCACGCTGTCGGAGAGAAAGCGGCTGGTGCGGCCAATTCCCAGTAACGCAAAGGCCAGCAACATCAGGCCCACGAGCAGCCCCACCGAGAGCACATGGCCCATGGGAACGATGCCCGTGGAGGCGAGGGCGGGCACCACAATGGACGTGCCCAGGAGCAACGCCGTGGGGTTGGTGGGGCCGGTCACCAGGTAGGGGCTCGAGCCAAAGAAGGCCGCAGCCGCACAGGGCAGGGCAGCCGCCACGAGGCCCATCTCCCCGGGCAAGCCGGCGACCCACGCGTAGGCGAGGGCCTGGGGAATCGCGACAGCGGCCACGGTCAGCCCGGCAAAGAGATCAAAACGGAGTTCCCCGCGGTGCGGAAGGTTGAGTCTCGGGGTGAATGCCAGCAGTCGGGGCGGAATGAGCCGGGCCATGGGGTCCTCGATGCGGGCGCCATGGTCATCTGGGCACACCCGTTTGCGGAAAACTCGACGTTCTAGAAGATGTTCTATTAGAAGTTCTAGGAGAAGTACTAGGAGAAGGACTACGAGAAGTACTAGGACATGTTCTAGAAGAAGTTTCAGGAATACCGGGCCGACACCGGAGTGGTGCTCAGGCCACCCCCACGCACCTCGGCTACCGCGGCTTCGAGATCCTCGAGGTACTCATCGACTACGTCGGCATGGGCGGGTGAAAGCATTTGGTGGATCGCGCGTGGCTCGGTGACCACGCCGCTGAACCAGCCCCGGGCGAGCATTCGGCCGTAGATCTGAAATGTGTCCAGGGTTTCAGAGCCATAGAGGAAGAGACCCAATTGCGGCTCGCCGTAGGTCCGCAGGTCCGGGAGGGCGTTGATGGCAGTCATCATGCGCGCCCGGGTCTCGCAAACGATCCGGGCCTTCTCGCGATAGCCCTCTTCCCCCAAGTAGTGGAGCACTGCCCATGCGCTGGCGATCGCGCCCCCGGGTCGGGTCCCCGCGGCGGTGGGGGTCTTCATGTGGCCCCCGGGCCAGGCGCCGCTCTCAAAACCCTGAAAGGCCCGTTGGGCCTCGCTGCGATGAAAGATCGTGGAAGCGCCTTTGGCCGCGTAGCCGTACTTGTGAAGATCCGCGGAGATGGACGCGACACCCGGCAAGGAGAAATCGAAGCCGGGCAGGTCGACCCCGTTCATCCGGGCGAAGGGAGCGAAATAGCCGCCCACGCAGGCATCGACATGAAGCCAGAGACCGCGGTCCTGGGCGATATCCGAGAGCGCCTCGATGGGATCGATCAAGCCGTAGGGAAAACACGGGGCCGAGCCCACGAGCATCAGAGTGTTCGCGTCCACGGCCTTGGCCATGGCCACGGGATCTGCGCGCCGGTCCTCGGCCAAGGGGACCCGGACGATTTCCAGGCCCAGGTAGTGGCAGGCTTTGTCGAAGGCCAGGTGGGCCGAAACCGGGACCACCACCCGGGCCCCCACCACGTTGCGCCCGGCGGCGGCGGCCTGGTCGCGGCAGGTCTTGACCGCCATCAAGATGCTTTCGCTTCCACCCGATGTGAGGTTTCCGCACGCGCCCTCGGGTCCGGCCAGCAAGCCCAAGCCGATTCCGATGACCTCTTCTTCCATGCGCTTGAGGCTGGGAAACGCCAGGGGCCCGAGACCGTTCTCGGACTGATACATCGCGTAGGCTTCCTTGGCGACGCTCAGAACATCTTCCCCGGCATTAAAGATGTAGACCGCGGTGCGTGCGCTGCGCCAGTCCGCATCGCCCTCGCCCAGGGCCTGCATGCGAGCACGCAGGGAATCCCAATCGGTTCCGGATTTGGGCAGGGCGGGGCGGGGTGGGCTCATGGGGCCAGCCTACGCCACGGGGTGGCGAGGCGCTCATGGGCCTGCATGGAGATCAGTCCTCGGAATCGGGGCCCGGCCATTGGGGCCAGTCCTCGGTCACGCTTGAAGACCAATTGGGGGTGCGCCGCTCGAGGAAGGCCATCACTCCCTCCACTGCATCCGGGCGCCCCATCAAGTGGTGATGGAGCTGGGTTTCGTAGCGCTCGACCTCCTCGGGGCCCAACGAACTGCTCTGCCAGAGCAGTTTCTTGGTGACCGCCACCGAGAGCGGCGCGGTCTGCACCGCGATTTCATGCGCGGTGGCCCGGGCG
>CAWVXN010000494.1:0-2740 GCA_963933695.1 uncultured Myxococcales bacterium
ACTGGCGCTGTGAAGACGCCTCCGGAGAGTTCTCGGCCCGGCCCCCCCCGCTGCATCCTGCACGCGGACATGGATGCCTTCTACGCGTCGGTGGAGCAGCGCGATGACCCCTCGCTTCGCGGGCGTCCCCTGGCGGTGGGTGGGGATGGACCCCGGGGCGTTGTGGCGGCGGCCAGTTACGAGGCGCGGCGCTTTGGCGTGCACTCGGCCATGCCGAGTTTCGAGGCGCGGAGGCTCTGCCCCGACCTCGTGTTCCTGCGCGGCGACCTCCGGAAATATGCCCGGGAATCCCGGCGGATCTTCGCGGTCTTTGATGAGTTCTCGCCCTCGGTGGAGGGGCTCTCCCTGGACGAAGCCTTCATTGACCTGACGGGAAGTCGCCGGTTGCTGGGTGCTCCCGCCGACGTGGGCGCCCGGTTGCGTGATCGAGTTCGCGAGGAGACGGGTTTGCCGGTTTCAGTGGGCATTGGCCCGGTGAAGATGGTGGCGAAGATCGCCAGCGCGGCGGCGAAGCCCGATGGTTTGCTGGAGGTGGAGCCCGAGGGCGTGCGCAAATTCCTGGCTCCGCTCCCCGTGCGCCGGATCTGGGGCGTGGGACCGGTGGGCGAGCGTCGCTTGGTGGAGCGTGGATTCCGGACCGTGGACGACCTCGCCCGGGCCGATCCCCGGATCGTCGAGCAGGCCTTGGGGAGTTGGGGAACGGAGTTGGCGCGCTTGGCCCGGGGCGAGGATTTGCGCGAAGTGGAGTCCCGGGGAGCCGCCCTGTCCTACAGCGAGGAAAACACCTTTCGCGAGGATGTGGCCGATCGCGCATTGCTCAATGCGACCCTGCTCACCCATGCGGAATCGGTGGCCCGTCGCCTACGCAACGACGGCGTGCGCGGTCGCACTGTGGTCCTGAAATGGCGTGAGGCCCGTCGTCGGAGCGCCGGTCCCCGGGGATACCCCCAGCGCACCCGGCAAGTCACACTCTTCGAGGCGACGGATGACGGCGCGGTGATCGCTCGGGAAGCGCGGCGTCTGCTGGCGGATGCCGGACCCGAAGAGCCCGTGCGTCTGGTGGGGGTGGGGGTTGCGGGGATCGAGGATCCGGGAGTCGCTCAGCTCTCGCTCTTCGCCGACGGATTAAAGAAGGGCGCCGAGCCCGGGGAACGCGCCGCGCTCAACCGGGCGCTGGATGAACTCGAGGTGCGCTTCGGTGCGGGGACCGTCGTTCGAGCCAGTCAGGCGCGCGCCGATCGGGCCGGGCTCTCGCTGCAGATCAAACGCGGAGAGGATCCGGCAGGGGATCGCTGACTCAGTCGTAGATCCCATCGACCTGCCAGGCGCGTTTCACCCAGTCGTAACAGAGCCGGATCACGCTGCCGTCGCTGATCTGGAGGTCGAAGTGATCGAGGGCGAAGCGTTCCTCTTCCGACCACCAGTAGCCCGTGGTTCGCCAGGGCCCGGCCACCACCACCACGTCGCCCTGGGCCGCCGCGCTGCGGACGAAAGAGGGCTTGCCCCCGGTGACTCGAACCTCGGCCCGAAGAGGTGGGCGCAACGCGCGTAGGGCGGGCAGGGTGGGAGCAGGCGGCGTGGAGGAGGCCTGTTTCTTTTCGGTGCGCAGCCCAGTGGGCGGCACAAAGGGGCCGAGCCCAAAATCGCGTGGGTTGGGATGGTCGGGGACTTCGGGCGCCCCCACGCGCCCCTCGCCGCACAGGGCTTCGAGTTCGCTCAGGGTACGACCGAGGGCAGCGGGGTCGGGGCCAGAGGGGAAGAAGAGGTCGAGTTGGTCGGTGCGCCCGGGGACGCCCTCGCTCTCGAGGGCGATGTGTTCGACGGCGGCATGGGGGGGATGTTCGGACAGGGCCAGGGTGGTCACGCGTAGCAAGACCCGAAGGTCGAGGGTGGGAGCGGCAAGCCCGATACGGCGTGCATCCCGGCCGCCTCCCTCGAGTCTCAGGCGCAGGTCCAGGGCTTCGCAGGCCAGTCCGCGCAGGGCGAGGCGTTCGCAGAGCCGCGAGATCAGTCCGCGCAAGACGAAACCCAGGGGTTCCAGGTGTTCGATGGGCGTTTCCAGATTCATGGCTTCTTCGAGCCGGTGGGAGGTGGGTTCGGCCAGGGCGGGGGAGGGGCCCTCGCCCTGGGCGCGGGCGATCAGGGCCAATGCACCGGGGCCCAGCCTTTGGGCCAGGCCGCGTCGGGGGAGGCGAAGAAGGTCGCGCACGGTGTGAACACCCAGCCGGGTGAGGGCCTGGGCGAGCCGGTCGTCGGGGTCGAAGAGATCGAGGGGTAGGGGAGCGAGAAAGGCGCTCTCGGCTTCTGGGCTCAGGCAATGAAGGGGAGCTTCACCGCTCATCCGCTGACGGGCGGCGAGTAGTGCCGTGGAGCGGGAAGACGCAATCGCCACCCGACCGGGTAGGCCCTGGCGTTCGGCCCGAGCCAATAACGCCGATGCGAAAGCCTGCTCCGAAGAGAAGAGGTTCTCGATTCCGGATGCGTCGAGGAAGACATGGCCCTCGGCAAAGAAGAGTCCGGATGTGCGGGGTGCGCTTTCGGCCCGGGGCGAAAGGGAAAGGGCTATGTCGAGGAGGGTTGCCCGGGCAGCGCGATCCAGTGCGGGGGAAGCAATGCGGACCCGGAGCCCGGGGCAGGCGGCCCGGGCTTGGGCCACGGAGTGGGCGGTGCGGACACCAGCGGCCTGGGCGGCGGGGCAGGTGGCGATGACATCGGCGCGCTGCCCGGTTCCCGAGGCCAC
>CAWVXN010000495.1:0-2732 GCA_963933695.1 uncultured Myxococcales bacterium
GGGCTCACCTCGCTGACCGGCGTCGTAGCCCGGGGGTAGATCCACCGTGGGGTCCACGGGAAGGCGGCCGGCCTCGGCCACGATCACCCCGTCATAGTCGGGGTCGCCCGCCGCGTCGAGGGGATACCAGACCGGAATCGGCACGCCGAAATAGCGCTGGCGGCTCAGGCACCAGTCCAGGCTCAGGTTCTCGGTCCAGTCCCGAAAGCGGGCGCGCATAAATGGGGGGTGCCAGTCGACTTCCTCACCCTTGGCGAGCAAGGCCTCCTTCTGGTCCATCAGTCGCGCAAACCACTGGCGGGTGGGCAAATGTTCCAAGGGGCGATCGCCCCGCTCGTAGAATTTCACCGGGTGTTCGATGGGTTCGGGCTCCGACTGCAGGGGGGCGCCCCGGCCCGTGGCGCTGCCTTCGGGTTCGCCGAGCAATTCGACAATGCGCTTCTGGGCCTGCTTGACGTTCTTGCCCTCCAACTCAGCGTAGTAGCGCTCGGCCTGCTCGGGGTTAAGGCTGGGGAAATTATCCGAGCCGAATTCAATGGGAAGCATGCGTCCGTTACGCCCGATCACCTGGCGCAGGGCCAACCGTTCGTCACGCCACCACTGCACATCGGTCGAGTCACCAAAGGTGCAAACCATCAGAATTCCGCTGCCCTTGTCGGGGTCGGCCAATTTGCTGGGGAAAATCGGCACCGGGGCGTGGAAGAGCGGAGTCACCGCACGCTGACCGAAAAATTTCTTGTAACGCTCGTCGTCGGGATGCGCGGTCACACCGACGCAAGCCGCCAACAACTCGGGCCGAGTGGTGGCAATCACGAACGAATCTTCGCCGCCCTCCACCGCGAACTCGATCCGGTGATAAGCACCGGGTGTCGAGCGGTCCTCCGCCTCGGCCTGGGCCACGGCGGTCTGGTAGTCGACATCCCACATGGTGGGCGCGTCGCTGGTGTAGACGAGCCCCTTCTGCCAGAGATCGAGAAACGAATGCTGGGCGGTCCGGCGGCAGTGGTCATCGATGGTTTGGTATTCCTGTTCCCAGTCCACCGAAAGCCCAAGACGATGAAAGAGAGCCCGAAAATAATCTTCGTCGTCGTTAATCAGCCCGTAACAAATTTCGATGAAGTTCGGGCGGGAAACCAGGCGCGCCGGTTTCTTACGTGCCTTTGCGCTGGCCTCCTCAACCTCAAGACCCGGCTCATAGGGCGTATTGGGATCGCAACGAACGTGGTAGTAGTTCTGAACCCGGCGCTCGGTGGGCAGACCGTTGTCATCCCATCCCATGGGATAGAAGATGTTCATTCCACACATGCGCTTGAAGCGCACCATCACGTCGGCCTGGGTGTACGAAAAGACATGACCGATATGGAGCGAACCCGAAGCCGTGGGGGGCGGGGTGTCGACCACATAGGTTTCGTCCCGGGACCGCTGGGGATCCCAGCGGTAGACACCGGATTTCTGCCACTCGGCGTCCCAGCGCGCCTCGGCATCCGCGGCCTCGAAGTGCTTGGACACGGCATTGGGATCAATGGATCGCACGCCGCCGCGCATTGGGCCGTCGGCACTCGCTCGCTGCTTGGTCATGGGGAATTTCGTCTTTCAAATCTCATGGATGAGGGCGCGATGGGCCGCCCAACCCCCCGGCTCACCGGGCCAAGGCCCCGCCGGGCCGGTAACATAGACCAGTCGCGGATCTCCGAGAGGCGGCAGCCACCGAAGCCCCGTGGGAAATTTATTTTCTCGGGCGATGAGCACTGGCGCGAGAGGGCGCTCGGACGTAATCTCCCGCGTTCTGCAGTCGTCGCCCCCGAGTGACGAAGGCCAAACGGAGCAAGCATGGCGAAGAAATCCCAAGTAAATCGAGACAACCGACGCAAAGCGCTGATCACGAAGCATGCCGATCGACGCGCGGAACTTCGCAAGAAGCTCAACGATCCCGAGGTCTCTATCGAAGAGAAGTTCGAGGTTCAGCGAGCATTTGCCAAGCTCCCCCGCAATTCCTGCCCCACCCGACTCAATCGCCGCTGCGCGGTCTCTGGTCGGTCCAAGAGCTACTATCAGAAATTCGGTATCTCCCGTATTGCCCTACGCGAGTTGGCCCTAGCCGGTCAACTGCCGGGCGTGCGCAAGTCCAGCTGGTAGCCCCGGAACGGGACCCTGCCAGGGATTCCCCGCCCCCGGAGCTTCGACAACTCTTGCGCCTGGAAGGACGTCATGAAGCCTGAAATCCATCCCGATTATCACGATGTGATTTTCGTCGACTCTGCAACGGGAACCGAGTGGACCACTCGCTCTACGGTGACTTCCGCTGAAACCCGAGAAATCGAAGGCACAGAGGTCCCTGTCGTGCGGTTGGAAATTTCCGCCGTGAGCCATCCCTTCTGGACCGGTACCCAGCGTGAACTCGACACCGACGGCAAGATCGATCGGTTCCGCAAGCGGTACGGAGGGGTCAAGCCGGGCAGCGCTACCGCCGAGCTCGAGGTGGCCCCAGAGGCTGCAGCGGAAGACGCGCCGGCAGAGGAAGCCGCCAGCGAGCCCGAGGGCTCCGGCGAAGCTGCAGCCGAGGCAAGCCCGACCGAAGGCGACGCCTAGTAGGCGCGGAGTACGTCTACAACTGCAGCGACAGCCCCAGGGACAACCGCCTGGGTACAGCTGCAACCGCCTGGTCCATCTACAACCGCCGCGTGGCCAAACCGGCGTGGCACATGGGCTTCGGTGTATCAGGGCCAATGCAG
>CAWVXN010000496.1:0-2731 GCA_963933695.1 uncultured Myxococcales bacterium
CCCAGCCGATCTGCCCAGCCGATCTGCCAAACGGGTATGCCCGGACAGGCTGAAGGGTTGGACGATAGCGGGGTCGGGCGGGGGGCCACCCCTGCCGGAGGCGAGGGATCTCCGGGGCGATGGGGGCCGGGGCCGCTACTCTCACTCTCACTCTGACTCTCACTCTGACTCGAGCCCGGGCCCCGGCCCCAGTACCCAGGAGTTTGCCCATGACCGATTCCGCGCGTCCGCTGCTGCCCTCGGGCCTTGTGGTCTTTGTCAAACGCGATTGCCCCACCTGCGAACTCGTCGTGCCGGTTCTTGAGAATTTGGCCGAGACGGGGACGCTCACGATCTTCAGCCAGGACGACCCGAGTTTTCCTTCGGGCATGCCGGTGGAAGACGACACGGCCCTCGAAACGTCATGGCACCATTCGGTTGAAACCGTGCCCACCCTGATCGCTGTGGAAGACGGCGTGGAGCAGTCCCGAACCGTGGGTTGGGATCGCGCCGAGTGGGAGCAACTGGCGAGCCGCACGGGGCTCGGCCCAGGGCTTCCGGATTTCCGCCCGGGATGTGGCTCGCTGTCGGTGGACCCCCTGAACGCTTTGGATCTGGCGGTGCGTCTGGGGGCGAGCGCCATGCGGTCTCGGCGGGTTCGCTATGCGCCTTTAGAAGACGAGATGGAGGCCGCGTTCGACCGCGGGTGGACCGACGGGCTCCCCGTGGTTCCGCCCACCGAGCGAAGGGTGCTGGCCATGCTCCAGGGAACGAATCGAAAGCCCGACGAGGTCGTGGCGGTGGTGCCGCCGGACCTGGTGGAGTGCACCGTGGAAAAGGTGGCGATCAACGCGGTCATGGCGGGTTGTCGGCCGGAGTATCTTCCGGTTGTGCTCGCGGCGGTGGAAGCGGCCTGCACCGAACGCTTCAATATGCACGGCCTGTTGGCGACGACCATGCCCGCCGGGCCCGTGATTATCGTTAACGGACCCATCCGCCGGGCGATCGGAATGAACTCCGGGGGAAACGTGTTCGGCCAGGGGAATCGGGCCAACGCCACCATTGGACGAGCGCTGCAACTGGTGATCCGCAACGTGGGCGGTGGGCGCCCGGGCGAAGTCGATCGGGCGGCCTTTGGAAATCCAGGCAAGTTCTCCTTTTGCTTTGCCGAGGACGAGGAGGGCTCTCCCTGGGGCCCTCTTTCTGCGGATCTGGGCGCCAAGCCCGGGGTCAGCACGGTCACACTTTTCCCCGGCGAGGGGCCGCGGACAATCGTGGACCAATTGTCCCGGGAACCCGAGTCCCTGGCACGTTCCTATGCGGCCAACCTGCGGACTCTGATTCATCCCAAGTTGGTGATGGCCTTCGATTGTGTTCTGGCGATTGGGCCCGAGCACGCCCGGGTTTTCAGCGAAGCCGGCTGGAGCAAGGAACAACTGACCGCGCGTTTGCACGAACTCCTGATGATTCCCACCCCCGAGTTGGTCCGGGGGGCAGGGGGAATGTCCGAAGGGGTGCCCGTGGATGTTTCCGCTCCCGCCCTTCCCAAGTTTCGCCCCGGCGGTCTCCTGATCGTGTACTGTGGCGGCGATGCAGGCCTGTTCTCCAGCATGATCGGCGGTTGGGTGACGGGTGAAGTGGGGAGTCAGCCCACCTTGAGGGAGATTCGATCTTGAGCGGAACCCACAACTCAGAGGCGCCTTCCGGGGGCGTTGTTGTTCTCGACCCAACGGGGGAGCGTTCCCTTCCCGTCCGAGAACGCATCCCGCGTCCCGCAACACTGGAGGGGCTGGATCTGGCCCTGCTCGATATTTCCAAGGCCCGAGGCGATGTCTTCATGGATCGCCTGGCCGACTTGTTCACCGAGCAGGGCGCCCGGGTCAAGCGTTTCAGCAAGCCGACCTTTACCAAGCCGGCCCCGCCCGATGTGCGCCGACAGATTGCCGAGGAGTGCGCGGCGGTGGTGGAGGCCCTGGCGGATTGAGGCAGTTGCACGTCGTGCAGTGTGCACGACATGGTGAACCTCGAAGCCCAGGGTGTACCGGGTGTCTTTATCGCGAGCGACGTCTTCCGGGACGGCGCGGCGGTTCAGGCGAAAGCCCTCGGCGCCGATCCGGCGGCTGTGTATGTCCCCCATCCCATTCAGGACCGCACCGATGCCGAAATGGTTGCTCTGGCGGACGAGGCTTTCGACGAAATCGTCGGCCGGTTGGTGGATGGCTGAAGCCGTCGGCGATGCAGGGGAGCCGGTGAGTCCGGGGGCGCACCCCCGGCCCCGGGTTGACCCCGGGAGCTGGGCATGCTGAAGCTGGTTCTGATTGCGGTGGGGGGCGGCCTCGGAACCCTGGCCCGATACGGGATCACGGGCTTTGCCCAGCGGATCACCGAGAGCCATTTTCCGTTCGGCACCCTGGCCGTCAATCTGCTGGGCTGTCTTCTGATCGGGGGTCTATCGGCTTTTTTCGCGGGTCCCGTGGCGATTCGTGAAGAATACCGCTGGGCGATCACCATCGGGTTTCTCGGGGGCTTCACCACCTTTGCAGCTTTCGGCTTCGAGACCTTCGCGCTGTTCGAAAGCCGCCAAGGGGGCCTGGCTGTGGCCAATCTACTCTTAAGCAACCTGGGCGGCGTGCTCGCCGTTTGGGCGGGGTACCGGCTGGTGGGCCTGCTTCGGGATAGCGGGGTCGCCTGAAGGCGTTTCCCGGTGGTTTCCGTTCCGCTGGTATTCCTGGTTGGGGCGGCTTAGCAGGGG
>CAWVXN010000497.1:0-2726 GCA_963933695.1 uncultured Myxococcales bacterium
CAGTATTCCACGGCCAATGAAGGCCAATGAAGGCCAATCACGACCAACAAAGGCCGACCGCCGGCCCGAGTTCGAGGCCGGTCCCCCGGCGAGCATCGGTCGGGCACGGCTCGGGCACCTATAATGCGAAAGCGTCGGACGGGTATACAGATTCCCGGAGCGTGGCCGATGAGATAGTGAAGCCGGCTGCATCCATCCTGCCCATGGCGCTCGATGCCTCGATGGGGAATCCGCGATGGATCCAGCACCCGGCATACCCAACCCCTCAGACCCTCGGAGAAATCCATGATTCGCGCACTTCGAAGCAACCAATTCTGGCTCACCGCCGCCTACCTGGGCAGCCTGCTCCTGATGGCCCGCGGATACGCGTAGGGCCATCGTGTCCCGGGAACCCCGGGACCCACGAAGCACCCCCCACTCTCTTCGCTCTGTCTCCCCTGGTTCATCCGCGCTGGTTCATCCGCGCCGGTTCATCCACGCCGGCCCATCCACGCCGAAAAGAGAGCGACCGGTGCTCGAGGCTGGAGCCCCTTCTGCGCGAACCACCGCGTCCCATCCTTTTGGCGTTACCGCCAAACGACCGGTTACCAGAGATCTTTCAGGGCAGCGCTTCCACCAGAGCCTGAATCTCGCTGGCGTTGAACCAGTACGAGATCTCGAGCTTTGCGGTCTCCGGGGCGTCGGAGCCGTGCACCGCGTTGCGCTCGATGTCGGTGCCGAAATCGCCGCGCAGGGTTCCCGCCGGCGCTTCGGTGGAATTGGTCGGTCCCATCAGGTCGCGCCAACGCGCGATGGCGTTGTCGCCCTCGAGCGCCATGGCGACCACCGGCCCCGAGGTCATGAACTTCACCAGGTCGCCGAAGAAAGGGCGTTCCTTGTGAACGGCGTAAAAGCCCTGGGCCATGTCGTCGTCGAGCTGCAGGCGCTTGAGCGCGATGATGTCGAGACCCGACTCTTCGATGCGCGCGATGATTTGGCCGGCCGACTTGTTCGCAACGGCGTCGGGCTTGATGATCGCAAAGGTTCGCTGGACTTCCGCCATGGGGAATTTCCTTTTCTATTTTCGCTGAACTCTCGGAGTTCATTCTGTGGCTGGTGTGATCGATGGGGCCCGGGCGCTCAAGAACGCGACACCCAGGGTCCGGAGGCGGCGTAACTTAGCGGATCATTCGCCGATCGCTGCTCTGAGCCAATCCGTCAGCCCGTCTCCTAGGCTCTCTCAACTCACCTTCAGCAGGATCTTGCCAAAATGTGCGCTGGCCTTCATGCGCCGGTGGCCTTCGGCGGCCTCGGCCAGGGGCAGCACCTCGTGGATGATGGGCCGGAGAGCGCCGCTCTCCAGGGCCTTTCCAAAGCGCGCGACAAAGGCCCGGGCCAGATCCGCCTTCTCGGCTTCGGGCCGGGCACGCAGGGTCGAGCCCATCACATGGAGCCTTTTCATCAGCAGGGTGCCCAGGGGAATCTCGGCCTTGGCGCCACCCATCAGACCGATCAAAACCAGGCGTCCGCCCAGGGCCAGGCTCGAAAGATTTCGCTCCAGGTAGGCGCCGCCAATGGAGTCGAGGATCACATCGACTCCCGCGCCCCCGGTCGCCTCGGCCACGGCCTCGGCAAAATCGGCTTCTCGGTAGTTGACTGCAACGTTCGCACCGAGTTCGAGACAGCGCGCGCACTTCTCATCGCTGCCCGCGGTCACGATCACCCGGGCTCCGGCTTCCCTTGCCATCTGGATCGCCGCGGTTCCGATCCCGCTGCCACCGCCGTGCACCAACAGCCAGCCCCCGGCTTCAAGACCACCCAGTTGGAAGACATTGAGAAAAACCGTCAGGCAGACCTCGGCCAGGCCCCCGGCCTCCACGAGATCGAGGTTTTCGGGCACCTTCATGCAGCTTCCCGCATCCACCACCACCTGCTCCGCATAGCCGCCGCCGGCCAGGAGGGCCATCACGCGGTCACCCACTTGCCATTGCTGAACGCCCTCGCCCAACTCGGCGACCACACCCGAACACTCGAGACCGAGAATCGGAGAGGCCCCCGGCGGAGGTGGGTACATGCCCTGGCGCTGGAGAAGGTCGGCGCGGTTCAGCGCCGAGGCGGCCACAGCGATGCGCACCTGACCGGGGCCGGGCACGGGGTCCGGGGCGGTGCCGATTTGAAGGACGTTCTCATCACCGGGTTCTTCGATTACGATTGCCTGCATCGGGGCACCCTAGCAAGCCGAGAAAACCCGGGCGAGCAGCCGCCCACCCGGGTTCGTCCGGCATCGTTTACGAGAAACGGCCAGCTTGGGTCCTTCCCGGCAAGCGGCTACTTGAGATCCGCCCGGGTGTAGTCGAGCAGGCCCCGGGCGATGATGAGCCGCTGAATTTCCCCGGTGCCCTCGTAGATGTCGGTGATACGGCAATCCCGGGTCCATTTCTCGAGCAGGTGCTCCCGGCTGATCCCCATGGACCCGAGGATCTCGATGCAGCCCTGGGTGATGGTGCGCACCGACGAACCCGCGTGGGCCTTGCAGACCGACGACTCCATGTTGTTCGGCTTGCCCTCCCCCGCCAGCCAACAGGCTTGGAGGGTGGTGAGCTTCGAGGCGTCGAAGATGGCTTCCAGGCGAATGAATTTCTCGGCCGCCGCGGTCTGGCTACTGAGCCCTGCCATGTAGTCGATTTCCACGCCTGCCTCGGCGAGCTGATCCCGGGTGAAATCCAGCGCCGCCTCGGCGAGGCCAA
>CAWVXN010000498.1:0-2719 GCA_963933695.1 uncultured Myxococcales bacterium
CCGCGTGGCCAAACCGGCGTGGCACATGGGCTTCGGTGTATCAGGGCCAATGCAGCCCTCTGGACGCATCCGGCCAAAGCAGCGGGCGTTCAGACACCCGAGGAACCCGGGGGACAGCGTTGCCCGTTCTTGATGGCGGTGCCGTGCTGATACGCTGCTCAGTGGGCTGCTAGATGGTCCTGCTGAATGACGCTCACGAATGGCGTCACAGAGAGCGCTGCTGGGCTGCTCGATAGCCGCTCATGGACGGCTCTCATGGACGACGGCGCTCATGGACAGCGCTGCTAAACAGCCCTGCTCAAGCGGGAAGAGCGCCCTAGGCCTTCTTGCCCGCGGAAAGCTTCTTCTTGATCTGGTGCTTCAGCTTCAGAGCACCCGGCATCAACCGGTCGTCTCGAGTCGCGAGCAGAAAAGCATCGAGACCGCCCTTCTTCTGCACCGTCCGCAGCGTCCGCGCCGCCACCCGGAGTCGAACCTGCCGGCCCAGAGCGGCCGAGGGGAAGGTCACCTTTTGGATATTGGGCTCAAAGCGGCGATTGGTCGCCCGCATGGAGTGGGACACGTTATGGCCGAATTGAACTTCCTTGCCTGTCAGTGCACAACGGCGGGCCATGGGGACAACGCCTCCTTAATACTCGGATCGGGTTTCGAAGAGCGGGATAGGTAGCGAGCGCGCCGGCCAGAATCAACTCAAGGCCGCAGGTTCTCGCTAAATCGGTGACTAAAAGTTCCTTTTTACCCGCGGGAAGCCCTGTTCCCCCATCCAAAGGTTCACGCTCACCTACCGCACACCCACCTCCACACCCCTAAAGGCGGAATCCTAGTCAGGAGGGCATGGAAAGGGGCTCCTAGAAAGGGGCTCCCTAAAACGGAAGCCCTAGAACGGGTCTTCTGAAAAAGCGCTTCTAGGCAGGCGCTTCTAACACAGGCCCTTCTAGAAAAGCGCTTCTAAAAAGGAGGTTCCTCGCTGAAGTTCGGCGGCTCCTCGGGAATCGGGGGTTCCTCTTCCCGGGCGCTCTCGGCGGTACTCGCGTGAATCTGCCAGACGTCCAGACTGTTGAAATACCTGACGTCGCCGCTCGGACTCGTCCACTCCCGGCCGCGCAAGCTGAACTCGACCTTCACCTGATCCCCTTTCGAGAATGCATCGAGCGCCTCGCAGCGATCTCCGGTCAGCTGGAAGAGAACCTTCTGAGGAAAGCGCCCATCGGCGACTTCAAGGACGAACTCGCGTAGCCGAAAACGTTCGGTTTTCTGTTCCGCGTCGAAAATGGCGTAAAGTGCTCCGGTGATCTCGTATCCCATTCGGCGAGCATAGAGCGGATGGGGGAGCCCGCACAGGGCCGAATGGTTCGACCTTCGACCCTATGCGAGGATTCGTCGCGCTCCCCCAAGAGGGGGACCCAAACCCCAGCCGAGGCTTCGCTCGCGCGACCCGGGAGACTCCATGGACCTTTGCTTCACCGACGCACAACTCCAATTTCAAAGCGAAGTTCGCGACTGGATCGGGCGTCATCTCGAACGCCCCTTCACGAGCGAGGTGCGCGACTCAGCCCACGATGCGAACTCCCTGGTGGAGGTGCGCCGGCGCTGGCAAAAAAAACTCAACGATGCGGGTTATCTGGGCATGCGCTGGGCAACCGAGTGGGGTGGACGCGGCGCTACCGAGGTCGAGGAAGCCATCCTGCACGCCGAGCTCAATCGCGCAGACGCCCCGGTGATTCCCAATTTCCTCGGTGTATCGCTCCTGGGGCCAGCTCTGATCCATCATGGCAGCGAAGAGCAGCGGAGACGCTTCATCCCCAAGATGCTGTCCGCCGACGAAATCTGGTGCCAGGGTTTCAGTGAGCCGAGCTCGGGTTCGGATCTCGCCTCCCTACGCACCCGTGCGGAACCCGATGGCGACGATTTTCGCATCACTGGCCAGAAGGTCTGGACCACGTTTGGTCCCTGGGCGGATTGGATTTTCGTCCTCGCCCGCACGGATCCAGAAGACCGGTACGGCGGGATCAGTTTCTTCCTGATGCCCATCGACCAGGAGGGCGTCGAGATGCGACCCCTCAAGCAAATCACCGGGGAGTCGGAGTTCGGGGAAGTGTTTTTCGACGGTGCCCTAGCCAAACGTGAACACCTCGTGGGCAATGAAGGCGAGGGATGGCGGATCGCGATGACGGTGCTCGGCTACGAAAGAGGCGCGTCTACCCTGGCCAGCCCCGCCGAATACGAAAACCAGCTGCGGGGTCTCGTGTCGGCCCTGGAACAACGAGGCACCCTCGAACAACCCTTGGTACGCGAAAAGCTCGGGCGGCTCGTGGTGGAGAACGAAGTCATGCGCGCCAATGGCCTGCGGACCCTGGCCAATATCGCCGGCGGTATCGCGCCTGGACCCGAATCCTCCATCCAAAAAATCTTCTGGTCCGAGTACCACCAGCGAATGACCGACACCGCAGTGGAACTGCTTGGCCCCCAGGGCCAGTTGGAGGCGCGCTCTCCCGAGAGCCGCCCCGAAATCGACTGGGCCTATCAATACCTGTGGTCCAGGGCCGGCACCATCTATTCGGGCTCGTCGGAGATTCAGCGCAACATCATCGCCAAGCGGGTTCTCCACATGCCCACGACCCGGTAGGGGAGAGCAACCATGCAGTTCGATCTCAACGAAGACCAAGCGCTGCTTCGCACCTCCACCCGGGAGTTCCTTGAAAAAGAGGCTCCCCTGGCC
>CAWVXN010000499.1:0-2716 GCA_963933695.1 uncultured Myxococcales bacterium
CTGGTACCAAGGATCGGCGAAATCATTGGGGGCTCCCAGCGTGAACATCGCCTGGATAACCTCAAGCAGCGTATCGCCGAGCAAGGCCTGCCCGAGGACCACTACTGGTGGTACCTCGATTTGCGTCGTTTTGGCTCGGTTCCCCATGCGGGATTCGGCCTGGGCTTCGAGCGCCTGGTGCAGTTCATGACCGGGATGGCCAATATTCGAGATGTCATTCCTTTCCCGCGCGTTCCGGGTAACGCGGAGTTCTAGCCGGCCCTCCCGGGAAAGTTCGTGGGATTCAACAAGGAGCCTATGCATGTCCAGCACTCAGCCCGATCATCCAGAAGCCATTGACGGCTTCAATCTCATCGACCCCAGCGGATACGAGGACGAGGGGCATCCCCATTCGAGTTGGGCCGCCTTACGTCAGGCATCGCCGGTGCATCGTTGCGAGCCCGAAGGCTATCAACCCTATTGGGCGATTACTCGGCATGCGGACATCTGCAGTATCTCGAAGACACCCAATGTTTTTCTCAGTTCGCCCGGAATTGTGAATGTCCAGGGCGGGCGCGGTGTCGACCGAGAAGGCGAGTTGGGTTCCATGCGCACGATCATCGAGATGGACCCTCCAGAGCACCGGGCGTACCGCAAGGTGTCGAGTCCCTGGTTTACCCCGAACGCACTCAGCCGTCTCGACGAGGCCGTGGAGGCGAGTGCCCGGGAGCTGGTGGACGAGCTGGCGGGTGCTTCGGGGGAAGGCGAATGCGATTTTGTGAACGCCGTGGCCGTGCGCCACCCCCTGCGATTGCTTTCGACGATCCTTGGCGTTGAGCGCGAAGACGAGCCGTACATACTCCGTCTCACCAACGAACTCTTTGGCGCCGATGATCCCGATCTTCAGCGAGAGGGGGAAGACCGGGATGCAGCGATGAAAGCCCTGGGGCTCGAACTCTTCCAGTATTTCAGCAAGATCATCGAAGACCGCCGGGCCAACCCGAGAGACGACCTTGCCAGCGTGCTCGCCAATGGGAAGGTGGCCGACGAGCCCATGGGGGCCTTGGAAACCTTCGGCTATTTCCTGATCGTCATGTCGGCGGGGCACGACACCACGAAGAATGCCATTGCCGGCGGCATGGAGGCGCTGGTGGCGAACCCCTCAGAACTCGCCCGGGTCAAAGCGGATCAAGAACTCGTGAATCCCCTGTTTGAGGAAATAGTGCGCTGGACGACGCCGGTGAACTACATGATGCGCCACGCCGCGCAGGATTGTGAAGTCGGAGGGCAGGCGATTCGCGAGGGCGATGCTCTGGCGCTCTTCTACGCGTCGGCCAATCGCGACGAGTCGGTTTTTGAGGATCCCTTTGCCTTCAAGGCCGACCGCCACCCGAACCCCCATTTGGGCTTCGGGTACGGCGAGCATTTCTGCCTCGGAGCCAACTTGGCCCGGCGCTCGGCGCGGGCGCTCTTCCGCGAACTGACGAGCCGTATCGAATTCGTTGAGTCCACCCAGGATCCGGTATGGATCCGGTCCTCTTTTGTCGTCGGGCTAAAAAGCTTGCCTCTTCGCTACCGGATTGGCCCCGCCGACTGAGGAGGGGGCCGCGGAAGGCCCCGGGGCGTGAACGCCGCGGGCGCTCTCCTCAAGCGCCTACCTTCAAGTGCCTGCGTTCAAGCGCCTGCATTGTTCAAGCGCCTGCGTTCAAGCGCCTGCGATCTCCTCAAGGGACGCAGCGAACTCAGGCGACGCAGAAAAAACGGCGACCCTCGTGGAGTCCCATGCCGGCCAGGGCTTCGCGAATTTCGGTTCGTGGACCGGCTCCGGCCACGCTGACCAGGAGGGGATGGGGGGGCAATTCGGGAATTGCCTCGGGAGGCACCACCGGCGCTCCGTGAATGCGCTTGCCCAGTCGTCGGGGATGGACTTCGACGATATGCGAGGGAGTCTTTCCGTGGGCGAGCAAGGCGCGCCGGAGGTTCCGGCCCGTGGAGCCATAGCCCCAGAGCAGGTACTGGGCGCCCGGTGCCAATGGGCCCCGGGCGAGATGGGCGGCCTTGCACGCAGTGAAGCGATCCAGGGCGTACTCCGGGGCCTGGCGCGATAGCCGGGTGGGGCTGTCCCTCCAGCCCAGAAGCCGGCGGGGATGAACCGCCAGACGATGTCCGGCCCCGATCAGGCGAAGCACCAGGTCGTAGTCCTCGGGCCAGCCCAGAGCCCGATAGCCAAATTTGCGTAAGACCTCGGCGCGAATCATCAGCGTGGGGTGCGCAATCGGGCATTCGATGTACGCGTCATTCCGAACCGTTGCCCAAGTGCCGAGTCCATTGAGCCAGTCCTCGTAGCGGCGCCTCCCCGGGCTGAGCCCGGCGCGGGGGAAGAGGCGCACCCGGGCGCCCACCGCCGAGAGTCCGGGGTCGGCCTCGAGCAGCGCGAGTTGTTCGGCCAGGCGATCCCGATGCATCCAGTCATCGGCATCCATCCGGGCGATCACGGGTGCCCGGCAATGCTCCAGCCCCGCGCCCAGGCTCGTGACCAGGCCGCGGGGGGGCTGGGACACCAGAGTGAAGCGCGGGTCATGGCGGGTGGCGGCTTTCACCAGGGCGCCGCCGCCGTCCACCGAGCCGTCGTCTAGGGCGATGCACTCCCAGTCGGATTCGGTCTGGCGCGCGATGCTGGCTAGGCAGGCGGGGAGGGGGGGGGCCGCATCGCGAAAAGGCAGCAGGATGGAAACCC
>CAWVXN010000500.1:0-2702 GCA_963933695.1 uncultured Myxococcales bacterium
GTTGTCGGCTACGTCACTGATGGCGTCGATGACTTCGAGGAGGGTGCAGTCGAGTCGGGGCTGATCCGCGGATAGAGCCGACTGGGTGGCGGGCTGGAGCCAGGAATCTTGGTCGAGTGCGGCCTGGGCCACGGCCAGTGAATGGGGAATGGGTCCGGCCATCGGGCGCATAGACGGAGCGGACATGGTGGATGGATCGGAGGAAAGGGCGTACATGTTTTTCTCCTTTGTTTGGCGCTCAACCGGTGCTTGGATGAGCCATTGGTTCGAGGTGGAGGTTGGTTCGGTCTTACAATGTCTTGGTAATGCAGTATTCGTGCCGAATCTAAAGTTAAATCTCAAAAATTAAAAACTGGTTTAAAAACAATTACTTAGATTTCAATTAAGCGATCCGAGGCCCAACCGATCGGAAGGCGGGACTGGCTTGGCTGAGCCGTTCGGGTCCAAATGAGCCGGGGCGAATGCTCCGGACCGGGTCCGCTCAGATGCCGCCCGGGCTCTCTTCCTCCCGGTAGCCCAGGGCTTCGGCAATGGCCTCCTCGCCCACCCGCTCCTCCGCCGCGAGGTCTGCGATGGTTCGCGCCACGCGCTGAACCCGCCGCGCGGCCCGGGCGGAGAGGCGGAGACGATCCACCGCCCGGCCGAGCATCGCATTAGCCGTGCCAGTGGCCTGGAGATCCCGAACAAGGCGGGCGTCGGCCAGGTCGGCATTGCACGCTCCAGCCCTGCTCTGCTGGACGCCCCGGGCCCGTTCGATGCGCGGCCGTATTTGAGCGCTGGTTTCGCCTCCGGCCGGTTCGGCGAGTTGGCGCCACGCCTGTCCGGGGACGTTGAGGTGCAGGTCGATGCGATCGAGAAGAGGGCCGGAAATTCGGGCTCGGTAGCGCTCGATGGACCGGGCTTCGCAGCGGCAATTGCGTTGCTCGCTTCCCCACCAGCCACAGGGGCAGGGGTTCGCCGTGGCGACCAGCATGAAATTCGCGGGAAGGCGGCACGTGTAGTTGGCTCTGGCGAGGACGATCCAACGGTCCTCCAGGACCTGCCGTAGGGATTCCCGTGCCCGCCGCTCAAACTCGGGCAATTCATCCAGCAGCAGAACGCCTCCGTGGGCCAGGGAAGCTTCACCGGGAACCGGGGGAGTCCCACCACCAAGGAGTCCGGCGACGGTGCAGCTGTGGTGGGGCGCGCGAAAGGGTCGTTCGGAGAGAGCGGGGCTTGTGGGACTGAGCAGGCCCGCGGCGTCGTGGATACGCGTGGCCGTCAGCGCCTCCTCTGGGAGCAGGGGCGGGAGAATCCCGGGCAACCTGCGGGCCAGCATACTCTTCCCGGCTCCGGGTGGACCGCTGAGCAGGATGCCGTGCCCGCCTGCTGCGGCGATCTCCAGGCCACGTTTTGCCGTTTCCTGGCCGCGCACGTCGCTCAAGCACAGGGTGGGCTGGGTGGGCCGATCCCGGGCTTCCGAGGCTTGTCGGGCAAGGGGTTCGTGACCGCGCAGATGTGCGATCACGGCGGCAAGATCTCCGGCGGCGAAGACCTCCACGTCGGAGACCAGGGAGGCCGAAGCGGTCCAACCCGCAGGCGCGATCAGCGCTCGACACCCCGCAGTGCGCGCGGCGAGGGTCATGGCGAGTTCACCCCGGACGCCGCGCAAGCGCCCGTCGAGTGCGAGTTCGCCGATGAATGCGATCCCCTCTGTCGCCTGGGGTTCGATCGCGCCACTGGCGACCAAGATGCCGATGGCGATGGCGAGATCGAGCCCCGAGCCCCCCTTTCGCAGAGCGGCTGGGGCGAGGTTGATGGTGACTCTATTCTGGGGAAATGACTCGCCCACAGAGGAAATGGCTGCTCGCACCCGGGCTGCGCTCTCACGCACGGACAGTTCGGGGAGGCCCACGATATCGATCCGTGGGAGCTGGGCGCTGATGCGGACCTCGACCTCTACGGGTATCCCGTCGATGCCGAGGAGCGAAGCCCCGAGGACGCGTGCCATTGGTTGGTTCTCCGCGGGACCGCGGCATGATATTGGGGCTAGCGACTGACTCGGGTATGGCCTGGCGAAGCAGAACTAAAACGAGAGATCCAAATTTCAGAACTAACGACCCGGCGACCGAGGAATAGAACCCCAGGTGAAGGCCAGAATATTGAAGGCAGAACCCCCAGGGAGGGGCTCTGCCTTCGACTCTTGAATAGCCCCGCGAGGAGCGGGTCTCTCAAAAGGGAAGTGGGCGCTGCGGCCTGGGTGTGTCAAAGATTCTTCGATTTCGCGTTAAATTTGCCGGAACGAGAGCAATCTGATCCCCATTAAGCAATCAACGTGGCCTTTTATCTGCATCTATCCAGGGGCTCAAGGGAGCCTTGGCCGCGTGCGTCGCAGGGGAGTGGCCTAGAGTCGCCTCTTATGGTGGCTGCGAGGGACGGACTGAAGCGCCTAGAAGCGAGGCTTCGAGCTGAGCGGTTCATGCCCGTCTGGGCCCTGCTAGCCCTTCTCGCCCCACTGGCTTGCGGAACGCCCCCACCGAGTCCTTCGTCGTCGGGGAACTCCCAGGCGCCCTTGGGACAAGTTTCCTTCTCGGGCGCGCGGGCGTCGCAGAACCTCGAGACCCTGGTGGACACGGGCGCCCGGGGGCCTGGCTCGGAGAGCGCCGCTCGGGCGGGCGCCTGGATCGCCGAGGAACTGGAGGGACTCGGTGCCCGGGTCGAGG
>CAWVXN010000501.1:0-2697 GCA_963933695.1 uncultured Myxococcales bacterium
GGGTCAGGAGGCTAACATCCGCCGGGCATTGCAGCTATTTTCCCGGACCCGCCGTTTGGGGGGGCCGATGGAGAGAGATTCACCGGAGGCAAAAGTTCGCGGATGAAGATGCGCGAATGAAAGATGCGCTAATGAAAGATGCGCGGATGAAATGCGCGGATGAAAAGCGTGGATGAAATGCGCGGATGAAAAGAAGCGCGGATGAAGATGCGCGAATGGAAATGCGCGAAGAAGAGCATGCGAAAAAGATTGGTGTGGAGAGGCCACACGGATTGCCACGAAGACGCTCGCTTGGCCCAGAGGTCCGAGCGTCGTGAAGAACCCGATTGGCATCGGAAAAGATGAAAGGATGAAGATATGGCGATCCTGAAGGCCGGTACTCGTCTGAAGAGCGCGGTTTGCAACACCGAGGTTATGGTGGTGGCCGCGCCGAAAGACGAAGTGGACGTGAGTTGTGGTGGGGCTCCTCTCCTGGCCCTGGGAGGCGAAGCGCCCGCAGGCGGCGAAATCGCCGAAGGCGCCAGTGAGGGCACCCAGATCGGCAAGCGCTATATCAACGAAGCGGGCGATCTGGAAATTCTCTGCACCAAGCCGGGTGAGGGTTCCCTCGCATCGGGTGGCGCGCTTTTGACCATCAAGGGAGCGAAGCCGCTTCCTTCGTCTGACTGATCCGCGGACTCAAATAATGAACTTGATGATGTTGTTGGAGATGGCCGCCGAGGGCATGGGCGATCGGGTGGGGGTGGTCAGTGGTGACACCCGCCTGACTTACGGAGAGATCTTCGAGGCTTCGGGCCGGGCGGCGGCCCGACTTCGGAGCAGCGATGCCGAACACCTGGCGATTCTGGATATCAGCAGCCCGGTGCTGCCCATCGCCGTTTTTGCGGCGGCCTGGGCAGGCAAGCCCTTCGTGCCGCTCAACTACCGGTTGACCGGGGCGGAACTCGAGAATCTGGTCGGCCAGATCACGCCCGCGCAACTCATCACTGAAAACGAGCGGGTGGATAGCCTGGCCGGGCTTTCGGGGCTCGAAGTGATCGGCCGAGACGATTATCTGGCCGGCGCCCAGCATGCCGAGGCCGAGTCCCTGGACCGCGAGTGGTCCATGGACCCCGACGAGATCGCGATCCTGCTCTTCACCAGTGGCACCACCGGTCCCCCCAAGGCGGCGGTGATCCGGCACAAGCATCTGGTGAGCTACATCCTGATGTCGGTGGAATTCATGTCCGCCGATGAGAACGATGCGGCGCTGGTCTGCGTGCCGCCCTATCACATCGCGGGAATGGCGGCGATTGCCAGTTCCGTGTACTCGGGGCGTCGCATCGTGCAACTCCCGAATTTTACCGCCGAGAGCTGGCTCGAACTCGCGCGCAAGGAGAAGATCACCAACGCTTTCGTGGTCCCCACCATGTTGGCGCGAATCGTCGAGTTGCTGGAAGGGCAGGGCAGCGCGGACTTGCCGCATTTGCGCGCCCTTTCCTACGGGGGCGGCAAGATGCCGCAGTCGATCATCGAGCGTGCCCTCGAACTTTTCCCCGAGACGAATTTTGCCAACGCCTACGGGCTGACCGAAACGAGTTCGACGATTTCGATCCTGGGCCCAGAGGACCACCGGGCCGCTATCTCCAGCGACGACTCCCGGGTGCGCCGCCGTCTGGTCTCCGTGGGGCAGCCCTTGCCCTCCATCGAATTGGAGATTCGCGACGGCGATGGCCAAGCCCTGGCCGCCAACGAACGCGGGGAGATCTACGTGCGCGGGGAGCAGGTCTCCGGTGAATATCTGGGCAAGGGAAGCCTTGTTTTGGAAGACGGATTCTTTCCCACCCGGGACGGGGGTTCCCTGGACGAAGACGGCTATCTCTTTATTGAGGGGCGCATCGACGACATCATCGTTCGCGGAGGCGAGAACATCTCCCCGGGTGAAATAGAAGACATCTTGCTCGAGCATGAAGCCGTGTCGGACGCTGCCGTGGTGGGCTTGCCCGATGAGCAATGGGGCGAGAAGGTGGTGGCAGCCGTGGTTTGCAAGCCCGGCGCCGGGGCCACCGAAGCGGAACTCCAGCAATGGGTCAAGGATCGCCTGCGCTCGTCCCGCACTCCCGAGAGCTTCGAGTTTTGGCCGGAACTGCCCTACAACGAAACCGGCAAGCTGCTGCGCCGGACCGTGCGCGCCCGGCTGATGGCCGGGTGACCCGCGGCGGAGAGGAGTTCCGGCTTCTCTCTCTCCCCGAGGCCATCGACCGGCTTCGGTCTCCCTATGCCCAGGAGGAATTTGCTTCGCTCACCGGGGACGGAGTCCTGGTGGTGGATCTGCCCGCCGGTGAAGGGGCATTGCCCTCGGTGAGGGAGATCGATGCGGCGTGCCGTGGGCTCGCGCAATTGGCCTGTCCCACGGTTGGGCTGGTGCCCGGAGAACTCTCTCCGACAGTGGCGAGGGTGGCCGGAGCCTTCGACGTGATTCTGCCCGGCGGTGCGTCGGAGTTGGCGGTTGTTCTCTCCCGGGTGCGGGCCCAGCCCCGGGCGTCCCTGGCCCTGGTTCAGTTGCTGCGTCACAACGCGTTTCTCGACGTACACGAGGGCTTGATCGCCGAATCCCTGGTCTATTCCACCCTTCAGGCCGGGCCCGAATTTACGGGCTGGCTCGCCGGTCGGACCCGTGGCAAGCGGGATGCCTCCACCGCCCCGGCGGTGCGCATG
>CAWVXN010000502.1:0-2696 GCA_963933695.1 uncultured Myxococcales bacterium
GACTCTGACGACCCTCGGCTATGGGAACGTGGTCCCCCTGACGCCACGGGGCGAGTCCCTGGCCATCGCCGAAGCCATTGCCGGCCAGCTCTACATCACGGTTCTGTTGGCCCGCTTCGTCGCCATGGAAATTGCCGGTCGCCGTTCCGAGTAGGGACTGGGGATTCCCCCCCCATTGCGAGCCCGCGGCCGCTCTCGCAATTCCCCGCGTCCCTCAAGGAGAGCCCTTAGCCGGTCTTGAGCGCGGTGAAGAGCGTGTCTTCTTTGTCGACATCGATCAGGTCATTCCACCACTGTACGATCTCGGTCTCGACCTGGGAGAACACCGACTTGAGGGTTTGTTCAAAGGCGGGGCTGGGGTCCGTTGACCAGACTGCGAGCACGCCTCCTGGGTTCAAATGTTCCCCGACCGTGCGCAAGCCGTCGGCGGTATAGAACGCGCCGCTGGCTGGATCCAGAGGTTCATCCGGGGCATGGTCCACGTCGATGAGAATGATGTCCCAGGTCTTCGGCGGTGGGGACAGCAGGCGCGCATAGACGTCGCCCTGGACAACCTCGAGTCGCTTATCCGAAGCAAGGGCTTCGCCGGTGGGCAGCCAGCCGCTGTCCAGCCAAGCAATCACGGGCTCCAGAAGCTCGACGACTTCGACCCGGGAGACTCGCTCGGAGTCCAAGGCGGCGTGAGCCGTATATCCCAGGCCGAGCCCGCCCACTAGAACCGAAAGGTCTGAACCCGGATGCATCTCCAGAGCGACCTCGGCCAGGCGCCTCTCGGACTCGGTGTGGTAACTGCTCATGAGGAAGCCGTGGTCGAGGGTGACTTCCGTGATGATGATTCCAGGGCGCGAGAGGAGTTCGCGCCTGCGCAGGCAGAGTTCTCCCAGGGATGTGTCCTGTTGATCCAGAATCTCAAAGAGTGGGCTCACCGAGTTCTCCCGAAAGCCCAAGTATAGGGACGCCAGACGACCCTGGGGTGCGTGGAGGCCTTGGCTTCAGTATTTCCTATCCTCCTGCCCTGGCCCGTGGGATTTGTCGCGCTCTTTCTCCCCGGTATCTGATCAAGGAGTCCCATGATCGAAATTTTCATCGACGCCGATGCGTGCCCCGTCAAGGACGAGGTCTACGCTGTGGCAGCCCGTCTGGGGCTAGCCGTGGTTGTTGTGGCCAACCAGCGAATCAATGTGCCCCGGGAAGCCGCTGTCGAGATGGTGGTGGTGGGCGCCGGGGCCGATGCCGCGGACGACTGGATCGTTGATGAAATCCGCTCGGGAGATATTGTCATCACGGCGGATATTCCCCTGGCTGCGCGCTGCTTGGAAAAGGCTGCACTGGCTTTGGGGACCCACGGCCGGGAGTTCACGGAGGATTCCATTGGCTCGGCGTTGGCGACCCGAGAGGTCAAAGCCTCCCTGCGCGAGGCCGGTGCTGTCACCGGTGGCCCGCCGCCGATCACGGCTCGGGAACGTTCGCGTTTCTCGAACGCCCTGGACAGCATCGTCCAACGGTCCCTGCGACAGTCGCACTAAGGGGCCCGGCGTCCCGTCTCGCTATTTGTCTGTCTTCATCTGTCTGTTCATCTATCTATCATCTATCTGTTCATCTATCTCTTCCAACACCGGGATGTCGGCGGGTCCAGTTTTGAAGCCATCCGGGTTCGGCGTGGAGTTCGATCGCCACATTGATTGGGTAGACCCGGGGATAGATTCCCGTGGCCGAAAGCTCTCCTTTTCGGATCGCCCATAGGGCCGATTTCAAATCGACGACGTCGCCGGGCGTTAGTTCGGGTGCGCCCGGCGGAACCACCCGATGGGCGCTGAAAATCCGGGTTCGTTCGGATGCCACGGCGAGCAGGTTTTCCGCGCCCTGGATGTAGTCTCCCATGCCGCTGTTGGGGAGGAAAGCGAAGAGGGGGCCGGGATAGATGAAGTCGCCGCTGAAAACGAATCCCGAGGCGCGATCGAGTAGCGAGATCGAATCCTCGGTATGGCCCGGGGTGTAGAGGACCTCGAGGCTTCGTCCGCCCAGATCGATTTCGGCGCCTGGGGCGAGCCACTCGTCGACCTGGAGCACCGGCGCTTCGAAGCCTTCGGCTTCCCCCAGATGTTCATCGAAACTCAGCTGGAGAAATCCGTCGGGTGCGCGCTCACGCAGATAGGGGAGGTCAAGGACCGCAACGTGGTCGAAGGTGATGGTGTTGCCCACGTGGTCGTAATGAAAGTGGGAAGGGATAAAGGTGATGGGCAGGTCGGTGAGAGACTCGGCCACCGAACGGATATCGCGATGCCCGGGCCCCGCATCAAAGAGTACGGCGCGCTGGGTTCCGGCGATGAGGTAGCTGAAGTTCTGCTGGTAGTAGCGCGGCTCGCCAATGGCGAAGGTTCCCGGCCCGAGGGCCTGAATCGTGAAGTAGTCATCGTGCCAGCGTACGCCCGGCCCTTCGTCGGCGGGCGGGCTCAGGTCGGCGACACCCTGCATCGCCATGATGCGAACAAGAATGACATGGCGCTGGGCGATTGCCCAACTCGCCAAGATGACGATTGCAAGTGCAAATAGGCCAAGCGCCCTCACGATGCCCTCTCTAAAGCTTCTTTCAGTTCTCTCGAAACCCCAAGTTTAGCGACGCGCCGACGAATGGACCGTCGATGAAACCCGCGCGGGCAATGGAGATCGGAAGAGCGTCGTGTAGGGAAAGAGTG
>CAWVXN010000503.1:0-2691 GCA_963933695.1 uncultured Myxococcales bacterium
CACCGGGCACAATGTGGTCAAGACCGTGTTCATGGAATGCGCTGCGGAATACCTCGAGGAGGGCCCGAAAGAGAGGCGCCCCCTGGGCGAAGTCGACTTCGTGGTGGAACAAGCCGAGGCCAGCAAGGCGGGGGGGCAGGGCCAACCCGAGATCGCCGCATTGGTTTCCCACGCGGACCTTCGCCTGGGCGATGCACTGGGGGAAGTGCTAGCGGCCCACGTCGAGCGCAGCCGCGGACTCTTTCGGGGCATTCGCCATGCCGGGGCGGCGGACGATGAACCCGCCCTGATGATCCCCGGCCGCTCTCCCGCCGGCCTCTATGACGATCCCGAGTTTCGCCTGGGCGTCTCCCTGCTGGGCAGACTCGGCCATAGCTATGACACCTGGCACTATCACCACCAGAATTCGGATTTCGCCAAGCTGGCCCGGGCGGTACCGGACACCCAACTGGTTCTGGACCACTTCGGGACCCCGCTGGGGGTGGGCCGCTATGCGGACAAGCGCGAAGAGATCTTCCAGCAGTGGAAGAAGGACGTGGCTGAAATCGCCGAGTGCCCCAACGTGGTGGCCAAGCTGGGCGGGCTCGCGATGCCCGACAACGGGTTCGGTTGGATGGGGCGAGAACTCCCGCCGACCTCGGACGAATTTGTGGCCACTCAGAGCCGATACTACCTGCACATGATCGAGTGCTTCACCCCCGAGCGCTGCATGTTCGAGAGCAATTTTCCGGTGGACAAGCTTTCGATCTCCTACCCGGTGCTCTGGAACGGGCTCAAGAAAATCGTTCAGGATTTTTCGGAAGATGAGAAAAATGCTCTTTTCCATGGCACCGCGACCCGGGTGTATCGCCTCTAGGCAGCCCTGCTTCTCGCTGGATCGCCTGGGCGATGTCGCATAAGCTTGCGCGACCGTGCCTCGCCCCCATGCCAGCCATCTGACGCTCCGAGCGCTGATCATCACGCTGCTGATTGCGTTCGGCTTCTACTTGCTGGCGGAACTGGGTCTGCTTCGGACCGGGCTTGAGGGCGACAAGAGCTATATCTCGTACCTGATTCTCGCGGTCTACCTCGCCGCGACCCTCCATTGGCTCTGGCTCGCGCACGGGCTGTCGGGAGACCGCCGGAGAATGGTCTCGCTGGAGGTGGCCACCGCTGCGGGCGAAGAGTGGCCGCCCCTGGGCGATGGTCCCCTTGCTCGTCTGGTGGCCAATGTCCGGGGAAAGGGCGAGGGAAATTCTTCGGCGCTGCTCCAGGTGCTGGGGGACGAGCTGAATAATCGCCACGCCCTGGGTCATTTCGTCAGCGATGTGCTCCTCAAGTTGGGATTGGTGGGCACCGTGGTGGGATTTATCCTGATGTTGATGCCCGTGGGTCAAATCGCCTCGTTTGACCCCGAACTCATGAAAGAGTTGTTGGGCTCCATGAGCGCCGGTATGTCTGTGGCGCTCTATACGACCCTGGCCGGTCTGGTGACCAGTACGCTGCTCAAGGGACAGTATTACCTGCTCGATGCATCCTTGGCCGATTTTGTGAACCGCCTCACGGTCTTCGTGGACGTTCACCTGGGTTCGGATGCGACATAGGGTCGAGCGACAGGCGGGATCCCAGGACGCCTTCACCGATGTGCTGTTCAATGTTTTGCTGGGCTTTGCCCTGATGTTCATCGCCTCGCTGCTCTTGATGCAGGACCCCAGCAAGGACGGCAAGACGGATCCAAAGGCCGAAATCCTGATCACGATTCGCTGGCCGGATCGTCATCCGGATGACGTGGATACCATCGTTGAAGGCCCGCGTGGCGATATTCTTTGGTACAACAATCGCGATACGGCATTGATGCATCTGGATCGCGATGATCGTGGGCTTTTTGCCGATCGCGTGGTGCTCGACGGCGTGGCGGTATCCAATCCGATCAACCAGGAAACCGTCACCCTTCGGGCTTTGCAGCCCGGCGAGTACGTGGTGAACGTGCTCCATTACAAGGCGCACTACAGGGAGCCTCTGCCCGTCGACATCAAGGTCGAAAAGCTGAACCCCGAGGTCTCTCTTGTCTATTACGGTCGGCGAAACCTCGAAGGCACCGGGGACGAGCAGACCGCGCTTCGCTTTACCATCGGAGAGGCTGGCGAGGTGCTCGGCACCAATGAACTACCCAAAAGCCTGGTTGTCCGGGTGGCAAAGGATGCTTCGTGATCGCGTCTGCCCTTGTCCTTACCCTTGCGTACGTAACCGTTGCGGCCCTGCTCTTGAACATGAGCCTGGCCACCCGCTACAGCGCCCGTGTGAAGACGCTGGTGATCGTGCTGGTTTCGCTGCTGTATTTCGGGGCCTGGCACGGCTATCGCGGGCTTATGGGCTGGCCCACTCCCGACCCGCTGCCCGAGAGTTTTCGAGTCCTCTGGATCAGTATCGACGAACCCGACAAGGCAAGCGGGCTGCCGGGTTCGCTCGACTATTGGGTGAGGGCGCTGGATTCCGCGGGGCTCGCGTCGGGGGCGCCGCGCGCCTACACCATGCCCTGGAGTGAAGCGGAAGCCGAAGCTGCCCAAGAAGCTCTCGACCGAATGGACGAGGGCGAAGTGCTGGATGCTCGCCGTACACGTGCGCCCCTGGCCAGCCCGGACGAGGCCCCGGTTTTCCAGGAGGAGGAGTGGGGCAATCGCATTTCTCCGGGCGAGGAAGTCCGGCGGTCGA
>CAWVXN010000504.1:0-2690 GCA_963933695.1 uncultured Myxococcales bacterium
CCCCCGCCCCACGGCGCAACAGGATCTCTGGCACTACACCATGGCGCGCATGGTCGATGCCTGCGCGGCCAACGGCATCCTGCCCTACTACGGGCCCTTCGGCGACATCAAGGACACACAGGCCTGCGAGGACCAGTTCCGAAACGCCTTCCTGATGGGCTGCGTGGGTGCCTGGAGCCTGCACCCGGTCCAGATCAAAATCGCTCGCGATGTCTTCAGTCCCCCGGTGGACGAGGTTCTTTGGGCCAAGCGCGTGATCTCCGAGATGGGGGACGGCACCGGCGCGGTCATGATCGACGGCAAGATGCAGGACGACGCCACGGTCAAGCAATGTCGGGTCATGGTGGGCCTCGCCGAGATGCTCGCCGAGGCCGACGACGAACTCCGCAAAGCCTACGAGTTCTAGCGACCGTGCCCTCAACCGATGCCAACGGGATCCGCCTCGAATACGAGACCTTTGGCGACCCGGCTGCCCGGCCGCTGATCCTACTGCGCGGCCTCGGCACCCAGATGATCCAGTGGGAGCCCGAGCTTTGCCGACAGATCGCTGATGCGGGCCATCACCTGGTGATCTTCGACAACCGCGACGTCGGACTCTCCACGCATTTCCATCGGGCCACGGTCCCCTCCATGGCCGAACTCGTCAAAGCCTTGGCTGCGGGCGAAACGCCGGATGTCCCGTACACGATCGACGCCATGGCGGACGACGTGGTCGGGCTCATGGATGCCCTGGGCTTGGCGTCGGCCCATATTGCAGGCATCTCCATGGGGGGCATGATCGTTCAGCAGACGGCGATTCGGCACCCGGACCGGGTACTCAGCCTCACGTCCATCATGTCGAGTACCAGCGAAGTCGGACTTCCCGGCCCCAGCCCCGCCGCCCAGGCCGCGCTCACCGAGCCCGCGCCCAAGGAGCGAGCGGCCTACATGGAGTACAGCGTGCGCACGGGCAAGGCATTTACGGGGGACGGGTTTCCCTACGACACCGAAAGCCGGCGGGAAATGGCAGGCCGGGTTTTCGATCGTGCCTTCGATCCCGACGGCATCGCGCGGCAAATGGCCGCCATCGTCGCCTCGGGCTCCCGGGCCGAGGCCCTGGCCTTGCTGGACGTTCCTTCCCTGATCATCCACGGCGCCGCGGATCCTCTGATCCCCCTGGCCGCCGGCCAGGCCACCGCGGATGCAATCCCCGGAGCCGAGTTCATGGCCATCCAGGGCATGGGGCACGACCTGCCCCCGGGCAGCTGGACGCCCATCGTCGACGCCCTTGCGAGGCACACCCAACGCGCCAACTAGGGGGCCTGCCTCCGCGCTCCCGCGCTCCGCACCCGGCTTCTCTAACCCGGGCGCCTCTAAACCCCGCCGCCCCTTAAACCCCGGCGCCTCTAAACCCGGCTTCAATCCAGCAGGTTGAACACTCGCTGGTCCGCTCCGAGTTCGGGGTCTACCGCCCAAGGCGCCGAGTAGTCGACCCCCTCCACCTGCCAGCCGTAGAGCATCGCGTACTCGCGCTTGAAACGTTCCAGGCCCGCTCGGGTCAGGGCCGGGGGTTCGCCGGGTTCACCCGTGGCCCAGAGTTCGGCAATGGTGCCCTGGAGATCGGCCTCGAGTTCGCGCTGGTCCAAGCGGAGCCGACCCTCGCCGTCGAGCTTTTCGCGCCAAGTTTCGTCCTCACCGTAGAGAGCCCGGGTAAAATCGATTCCGATCTCCAGGGGGTCGGCATACACGCCCTTCCCCGCGGCGTCGCAGCCGAGATAATCCGACACGTACCGCAGCATGGCGGGGATCGCGACCGAGGCCGCGGTCACCACGGCGGGGTTCATCACGCTGAGCGCCTTGCCCCCCACCCGCTCGGCCAACCGGGTATTCAGCGCCGCCGTGGTGGCGTCGATGTGTTTTTTGGCCGCGCCCAAAGCACCGTCCCAATACATCCGGCGCAGGGGAGCCAGGTCCGGACCGATATAGGAAAGCGCGGTGACCGTCATGCCCTCGGCGGCCAAGCCCGAGTAGAGCAGCGCGCTGACCCACATCTCCAGGTCGTCGCCCCCCATCACCCGCCGGGTATGCTCCACCGCGAGTTCATCCGCCGCCGCAACCGTGATGGGCTCGAGTTGGCCGGATTTAAAGCTCAGCCCCATCACGTCCAGGGGATCCCCCAGCACAAGCAGAGAGGAATTCCATTCCTGGCCCAGGTGGGATCGCCGAGGCGCCGCCACGCTGTACACCACCAGGTCGATGGTAATGCCCTGCTGTTTCAGGTCGTCCACTATGCGGTCCCGGGTGGTGGCCGCGAACGCGTCCCCGAGATAGGTCTGATAGGCGGGGTCGCCGCCATGGAGCGCGTGAGTGAGATACCAACCCGGGGAAGACATGGCGAGCTTCTCGCCCCGAAAGGCCGGGGGGGTCTCGTAGCCAATCCCAATAATGCGTTCAAAGCCCGCCTGGCGCAGGGCGATGCCCGTGGAACTCCCGTAGCCGAAACTGGTACTCCCGAGGATCAGCGCCGTTTTCCCCTGAGCCCCAGGGAGGGGTTTTTCGAACGCGGCCTCGGCCCTGTCAATCTGGCGCTGGGCGAGCACCCGGCAGCCCTCGGGATGTGCGGTCAAGACGAATAGGCCGCGCGCGCGCGGCGACTCCAGAACGAGTTCGGTCACATTGTCCTCTTTCTTTCGCTGCGGCCCGGGGAGACG
>CAWVXN010000505.1:0-2683 GCA_963933695.1 uncultured Myxococcales bacterium
ATGGTGACCTCGGGGTTGGGCATCGCTTTC
The DNA here is from genome assembly GCA_963933695.1 of uncultured Myxococcales bacterium. Lineage (GTDB taxonomy): Bacteria > Myxococcota_A > UBA9160 > UBA9160 > UBA4427 > JAZXM01. The sequence continues at coordinate 31 of CAWVXN010000505.1, forward strand.
GACACGACCCTACTCGCCCTGGTCATGAGTATTTTTATCATGGTGCCTACGAGTTCTCTGCAAAAAACGGAAGAGGACTACCTGGCCCGAGTGGACGATTACTGCCAGCACTACCTGGTCACCCGCCTCGAGGATGGAAAGTTGGGCGGACCGGGTGCCCCGGAAGAATGGGTGAGCGCCGCTGCTGATCGCCTGGCGAAACGGGTTCTCGAAGCCTTGGATAGCCGCCGGCCGGGATCGGACTAGAGCTTGGTGCGCCGCCGTCGGAACCACAGCGAAGTTTCGCTCTTCCCCTTTTTGAGTGTCCTGGCCTGCGTGATCGGCACCCTGATCCTGCTCCTTTCCGCGGTCGCGGTGGGCGGAATAGGAGAGCGCTCCCTGGATCAGGTCCGGCTCTCCGAGCGAATCGAGGCCGCCGAGATTTTCATCGCGGGAGGGCGAGCGGTCCTTGAGGATTTCGATGCCCAGATACGCCTGGTCGAGATCATCGCTGAGGAACACGAGGAACTGGGGCGTCAACTGGCAGGGCTGGGATTGAACCCGGATATATCCCTGGACGACCTGACCGAACTGGTCAGCCTGGAGGAAGAATCCGCCGATCTCGTGAAACAGAGCAGTCGGCTCAGGGTGCAGAGTCAAAAATTGGCGAAGGCCTCGAGTCGCACGGACGACCAACTGAAGGAAATTGATGCGGCCCGCCTACGCGCCCCGATCCTCATAGACCCCAGTGGCATCGGGCCCAACTACCAACCGTACCTGGTGGAGTGCACGGCGGATTATCTGGAGTTGCACCGCACCAAGGGGGACTTCTCTTTTCGTATTCCCACCGAAGAGGTGGCTCGCAGCCCGGAATACAAGAAGTTCTTGCGCAGGGTACGCGCCATTAGCCGCGGCCTCGTGATCTTCCTGATCCGCCCCGAGGGCGTGGGTACTTTCAGGGCCGCCGAGCAAGTCGCCCTCCAGTTAAAAGTTCGTAACGCGAAGCTTCCCCTGCCGGGTCAGGGGATGCTCGATTTTCGGCTCATGCAAGGGGCGCGGCCGTGAAGCGCCGACGGAATCGGGGCCAGGGGGCGGGGGAGAGCATGGACTCCTTGCTGGACACAATGGCGAACGTGGTGGGAATACTGGTCGTCCTGGTGGCCGTCATGCAGTTGGCCGTGGGGGACGCCGTGGACCGCATTGTCGAGGAGGGCGTTCGCCAGCCCGCCTCTCTCCCCGAAGTGGAGAGCGCCGAACGGGAGCAGGAGGCGGTGGCATCGGCCATTGTCGCCGCACGTGGAAAGCTGGAAGCCTTACCCCCGAGCCCCATGCGGCGGGGCATGCTTTTGGAGGAGGTACTCCCCCTGCTCGAAAAGCTGAGGGCATTGCCGGGGTCCGAGAAAAATTCGGGTCAGGAACTCGACGCTTTGCAGGACGAGGTGCAGAGAAAAGCGGAATCGGTCGCCCGACTGCAAGAGGAAGTGGAGAGTCAGAAAACTGAATTGGATCGACTCGACGCGCAGTTGACGAATTCGCCCCCGGAAAATCGGCCCAAAGTGGCGCGTTTGCCGGATCCGAGACCACCGCCCCCGGGCGCGGAGGAGGTCGTTTTCTTTTGTCGCTACGGCCGGGTGACGGCTGTCGATCGCCACGCGATGCTGACCGGACTCCACCTTGGAGTCGAGAAAGCCCTGGGCGAGGCTCGCGCCCCAGTTGAGGCCGATGGGCCCTGGCTTCAGAACTTTTTCCGCAAGCAATTCATCGGCTGGGAAAATTTTTATTGGAGTATTCGCGATGACGGTCCCCGGGTACTCTTTGCCGACATGGCTTGGCGCGACAGGGCTTTCGGGGAGCGGGCGAGCGAGCTGAGGGTGGATGGAAGCCGGCTGGAAGGCATCGTGGGCCAGCACGAACCCGGAAAGCAGTACATCCGTTTCTGGGTCTGGTCCGACAGTTTTGAGGTCTACCTCGAAGCACGTTATCTCGCCGAGGCGGCGGGTTTCGACGTGGCCTGGACGGTGGTTCCGGTGGGCGAAGAGGTGGGAAGCAATCTGCTCGGGGGCAGCCGCACCCGGGTGATGATCGACTGAGGTTGCGCCGGCACGCCCCCGGACCGGGTCCTGACCCCGGTCCCGTAAGTAGAACGGCGTCTTATTTAGGGCTTCGATCGGCCCCTCTCCGGGATTAGTCCTTGTGCGAGGTCCGTGTTGTTGTTTATAAACTAGGACTGTCCAGATTTCGAGGCACGCGGAGGCGTCTTGAGTAATCCCGTCATCGCAGAGGAACTTGACCTACTCGCCAAGGTCGTCGATCTCTTGCGCGACTTGCCCGAGGCCAAGACCGCCTCAGAAGCGCCGATTGTGCGCGAACTCGAGCGACTTCGCGCCGTGATTCTCTCTGGCGATGAGGCCAAGGACGTCTCCGCCCTCAGCGAGCAATATCACCATCAGGCCGCAGTGCTGACTCAGTTGCGAAGCGCCGGAGCCGTTACCCGGGTGGATCGCGACAATCCCTATTTTGCCCACTTGCGATTGTCCGAACAGGGTCGCGACCGAGATCTTTGTCTGGGCCGGACAACCTGCATCGAGCGCGGCATTCGCATCGTCGACTGGCGCGATGCGCCTATCTCAAAAATTTTCTACAGCTACCGTCAAGGCGACGAGTACGACGAAGA
>CAWVXN010000506.1:0-2656 GCA_963933695.1 uncultured Myxococcales bacterium
CTGTTGGGGCGGGGCCTTGGGGATTCCCAGGGATTGGCGCCCGGCTGTGGGCATCGACCGCCGAGCCGGAGAGGCTTGGGCGGGAGGCTACGTGGGGGAGGGGGTGGCGGCGACCAATCTCGCCGGCCAGACCCTCGCCGATCTCATCCTGGAGAGGGCGTCGTCCCGCATCGATCTGCCCTGGGTGGGCTCATCTTTTTCCAAATGGGAACCCGAACCCCTTCGCTGGCTGGGGGTTGCCGTCATGAATCGACTCGGCGACCGGCTAGACCATCAGGAACTCTCGGGCGCGCGCGCATCCCGGCTCTTCGGTTCGGTCTACGACTGGATAGTCAAGAAATAGACAATTGTCTGGTATCGTCAGATTTTCGGCGGTCGGCAATGGGTCTGGGTATCCAGGATCCCTGGCCTCGCCGTCGATCGGAGCTTGCGACCCGCCATGATCCGTTCTCTGAGCCTTCGAGATATCGCCCTTTGCGCCTTCGCCCTCCTCTTGGGCGCACAGTTGCTTTCGCCCGGGCGCGTGTGGGCTGCCCCGCCTGGCCCCGAAGTCTCGGCGATGCGCCCGGACTATTCGTCCCAGGTCATCCTGGACAGCATCGGGGAACTCGAAGCCGAGAGCGATGCCAAGTGCAATTCCACGGCGAGTCGCTTCGAGGATTTTCTCTTTGGTACGCCCCTCTCGGAATCCGCCCGGATCGAAAAGACCGAACTGCAGAAGGCCTTGGTTCGGCGACTCTGGTACGCCGCCAGTGACAAGGCCCGGGCCAAGGGCCACTCCGGGGTTACGGCCGAGCACCTGCAGGAGGAAACGCGCTCGGTTCTCACGGAGTCGGAGGCGCCGGACGGCACACTTCGGGTTCAGTTTCCCAATCACCCGCCGGTGGAAATTACGTCCCGTCGCAGCGAGCAGTATGGATCCATCGCGTACTCGCTTCGGGCGATCCTGGCGGTTCAGCAGGAGAACCTGCTCTCCGCGGAACCGGCTCCGATCCCCCTGACCCCCAAGGCAACCCGGCTATTGCAGCGTAGCCTGGATCTTGCCTTTCTTTCGGCTCTGCAGCAGGCAGACCTGGCTGCCCGGCTGGGTAACGAATTCGAGATCAGCGCGGAACGAATTCGGAACGCCTGGCGGAGCCTCATTCCTGAGACTGAAAACGAATCGTTGCCTTTTCTCCTGTCGAAGGATCTCGACGCCGGAACCCAGAACCGATTGCTGCTCGATGAACTAATCGACAAAAAGGTCGAGGCCTACCGCGCCTACAACGATCTGGTGGATCGAAAGGCCCGTGCGCTTTTTATCACGAATAGCGTGCGCTTCTACGCCCGAGCAAAGATTCCGCGCAGTGGGCCGGCTCGGGGGCAAATCATCGGTGCGGTGAACCGGGATCTCGATCTTTTTTCCCAGGCGCTTCTCGAGGCGGCGGCGGAATTTGCGGCGGAGCGAGGGCACGGCTTGATTCGGGCGGACGACGCTCTTTCGGCCTCCCGACGACTTCTCCCGCAGGAAATCGACATCTTCGAAGATGTCCACGTCTTCCCGAATCTTCCGGGTCCCGAAAGAGTGCTGCTCGAAGCCTATGATTGCGATTCCTTCCGGGATTTTGGGATTCATTGGCAGTCCCTGAGACGTGCTCTCGACCTCCGAGAAAAGGAGGCTATTTCCCTCGATCCCTTCGCGGCTGAGATCATGGCCGAAACGATTTCCCAGTACGGAGTGCTGATTCTGCGAGTGGCAGGAGAAATCGCGAACGGGCGAACGAAGAACCTGATGCTCGGCCCCGCCGACCTGTCCGCGAGCGCCTCCCTTGTCGCCGAGCGCGCAAGACGCCATCCGGATGACCCGCCCTCGGCGGAGGGAAACAGCCAAATCTCTTCGGCGCCCGAGGCCTCGGCTTCGGCCAAGCCAGCGCTTTTTTTTAGCGACATCACGAGTGCGGCCGGGCTCGAGTTTGAACACCGATCCTCTCGTTGGCTCGGTGAGTTCAGGCACAAGCAGGTGAAGACCCCCCCCACCTTTTCCGGGGGCGGGGTGGCCGCTGAAGATGTCGACGGGGATGGCCACGTGGACGTTCTCCTGGTGGGCGGCGCGGGTAACGCGCTGCTCATGAATACCGGCCAGAACAGTTTCGTGGATATCACCACGGCGGCGGGTCTCAATTACCAGCGCGCCGATGGCTCCATGGCCGAGCCGCGGCAACCGATCATTGCTGACTTCGATAACGATGGGCTGCAGGATATATTGATCACCTATGTGAATGATGACCACCGGCTCTATCGAAACCTCGGAGGTCGAAAATTCAGCGACGTATCGGCCGCCGCGGGACTCGGGGGCGACGGCCTGGTCGGTGGTGCGGCCACGGCCTTTGATTTCGATGGAGACGGTCTGTTGGACATCTACATCGGCTATTTTGGAAATTACCTCGAGGGGGATTTTCCCGCCCAGGAACGCGACAACCACGCTGCCTTGCCCAACAGACTTTTTCGGAACCTCGGGAGCATGAACTTCGAGGATGTCACCCAGGCGAGTGGCACAGGCGACCGGGGTTGGGCCCAGGCTGTCTCCCACGTGGATTTCGATGCCGATGGACGCCAGGATCTAGTCGTCGCTAACGATTACGGGTTGAACGCTTTCTTGCGCAACATGGGGGGCGGC
>CAWVXN010000507.1:0-2649 GCA_963933695.1 uncultured Myxococcales bacterium
CCAAGGCCCGGCCGCATAGCCACGAAGCGTTCGAGACCGAAGTCTGGGAGGTACCGCCCGGGCTCAGCAATCAAGACCTGGAGTCCCTCCTCGACCAGCCCGAGCTACTCCGGGCCAAGGGATTCGCCCAGACCACCTCCGGAACCCAACTCGTTCAGGTCGTGGGACGGCGCATCGAGCTGCGCCCGGCGGACGGGGCCGTTGACCCGCAACTTCTCGACAGAATCGTCTTGATTCGGCGTGCCCCGAGGGATTGAAAGCGCCGGGCGGCTATTGGTCCCGGGCCGAACGCCGAGCCGCCTTCTTCCCCGCCGCCGCTTTGCGCGAGCGCGGGCCCCCGCCCCCCACCCTGGCCTCCTCGGCGATGCGTCGGGCGGTCGCCGCCCAGGAACAGATCGAACAAGCTGCCAGATTGTGCCCCCGAGCCGGACAGTGCTCGCGAGCGAAGTAGATGAAGGCCAGGTGGAGCCACGACCAGCTGGACTCGGGGAAGAGCCCTTTCAAGTCGCGCTCGGTTTGTTCCACGGTGCGGGCCCGGGACAGCCCCCAGCGCCCAGCCAGACGATGAATATGGGTATCCACGGGAAAGGCCGGGCGACCGAATGCCTGGGCGACCACGACGCCCGCGGTCTTGTGGCCCACCCCGGGTAGGGCTTCCAGGCTCTCGAAGTCATCCGGAACCTGGCCTCCGTGCTCGGCCACAAGAATTTTAGAAAGCGCCGAGATATTCCGCGCCTTGCCGGGAGCCAGGCCGCAGCTTCGGATCAGCGACTGAATTTTTGGCACCCCCACCCGGGCCATCACCTCGGGGGTCGCGGCAACCGAAAACAGTCCGGGGGTCACCAAGTTGACCCGCTCGTCGGTGCACTGGGCCGAAAGAAGAACCGCGATCAAGAGCGTGTACGGGTCCCGATGTTCCAGGGGAACCGGCGGCTCGGGGTAGAGCCCCTCGAGAATCTCGTAGATCCGCTGCGCCTTGTCGGCCCGCTTCATGATCGGCCCAGCATACACGACGGGCTGCTCGAGCTATCGCCATTTACTTTGCGAGTCCGGGGTCGAAGCGCGTAGAATCCGCGGTACCCCGTCACCGATACAAACGCCGACACAAACGTCGATTGCCCCGGGCCGAAACCAGAGATTCAGGAGGAACACCCCATGCAGAAGGAACACCCCATGGCGGATCCCGAATGACAGCCAAACCCCCGATCCCTGGAACGCCCGAGCCCGATCCGCCAGGGCGAGCCGCCGCCGGGTCCGGCCTGCGCTGGGCCATCGCCCTCTTTCTGGTGGGCGGACTCCTCGTGCTGCTTTTGGGCGGGCCGTCTCCCCCGGCTTGACCGAGTACCGGACGGTCCCAATCGCCAGCCCGGCTCAGTCCGGGCGGTAACGCTCCTGCTCCCGGTCGTACTCGGGGAAGCCCACGATCTCTCGGAGTTCGGCGAAATCGAGCAGCCCGTCAACCGAATTGCCCTGGGCCAGATCCGCCAGCGCCTGGTTCATGGCGCGCACCGCTACCGAAAGAAGCGTCAACGGGTATGCGGCGATCGTGTACCCCAGAGCTTCCAGGCGTTCGGGAGCGAGCAGAGGGGTGTCTCCCTGCTCTACCATATTGGCCATCTTCGGACCCGGAACCTCCCGGCACAGGCGCTCCATTTCGGCTTCCGAGTGCGGCGCCTCAAAGAACGTGATATCCGCCCCAAGGTCGACGAAAGCTTTGCAACGCTCGAGCGCTTCCTCAAAGCCGTGTTCGTGACGCGCGTCGGTTCGAGCCATCACAAGAATCTCAGCGCCCTCCTCCCTGGCATCCACGGCAGCACGGACCCGGGCCAGGGCCTCTTCCCGAGACACCACCGCCTTGCCCCGGGTATGACCGCATCGCTTGGGAGCCAGCTGGTCCTCGATCATCGCGCAGGCGAATCCAGCCGCCGCGTAGCCGCGCACTGTGCGTTTGGCGTTGAGCGCATTCCCGTAACCCGTGTCCGCGTCGCCAATCACCGGAAGCGTGACGGCCTCGCAGATCGATCTTCCCTGGTCGACCATCTCTCCGTACGAGATGAGCCCCGTGTCGGGAAGGGCTAGCTTGGCCGCGCTCACCGCAAAGCCGCTCATAAAGGTCAGCTCAAAACCGGCGCGCTCGATGAGCCGGGCCGAGAGAGCGTCGAAACAGCACGGCATCACGTGCAGCCGACCCATTTCAAGCAATTTCCGAAGTCGCTGGGAAGGCGTCTCCATTCCGCGTGCTGCCCTCCTCTCCCCGAATTCGCTTTTCCTGGTCCGCGAATCCCCACCCGGAGGTTTCGGGCCAAAACTGTAGCCTGCTGGGAGGCAACAGGGGGGCCGAGGCCCCACAATCTCCGGGGAGTCGCCCGCCCAGGGAGATCGCTTATCATGCCGCCCCGGAAAATCTCCTCAAGTGCGCTCGCTCAACCTCAAATGCTTTCTCTCAACAAGGGACCGTGTGCAACAAGCCCTCGACGATCTGATCACCCTCCTCGACCTCGAAATGCTCGAGCCGAACCTCTTCCGTGGGCGCAGTCCTAAAGAGGAGTTGCAGCGGGTATTCGGCGGCCAAGTCGCGGGCCAGGCACTGGTCGCCGCCGGAAGGACGGTGGAGAATAGGCGGGTCCATTCGCTCCACTCGTACTTCCT
>CAWVXN010000508.1:0-2612 GCA_963933695.1 uncultured Myxococcales bacterium
ATGGAAGAGGGAGTTTGAAGACGCAGCCGTAGAGGTCGGTCATGTCGCCGGTGTAGCGCGCATCGTCCTTCGCAAATCGTGCAGCGTGGCCCGTCAGCCAATTCGCCTCGGGACCCGGCAGGTGATCGACCGCCTTTGATGGCTTTTTCGGGAGCGAATACGCATCGTTAGGGATTCGTTGTCGAATCGGGAAGGTGGTCATTTCAGCCTCCTCAGCCGCTGCGAAGCCGGCAGATCACAGTTGAGAGCACCTTCCCATTATCCGAGTATTATTCAGTTTTTCTACTCGGATTCGCCCAATGCCGCAAAAGAGCTACCAGCCACGCAAACAGCCCAACCAGAGGCGAGCCCAGGTCACCTTCGACGCAATTTTGGAGGCAAGTGCTCAGCCCGTCACGGGGCTCCCCCTGGGTATTTAACATAACGCCCCTACTCGGACGTTGTGCCAGAATGCAGCTTGAATGTCCTATCCCCACGGTCGGCATTGTCGCCTTCTGCATCTTCGTCTGGCCGCTTGAGACTAACGGCGACGTGGATAGCCCGGCCGGCCGTGCCACCCTGGAGGCGCTTGCCATCGGTGCAGCCGTTTTCGGGGCCATTGCTGCAGGCCGAAGCGCCAGAAGCCGGACACCCTGAGCATGACCGGGTGCCATGTACTCAGACAGAAGAGTTAGGAGCGACGACGACCCTTCGCCGCAAGGCCGGTTAGGCCGAGGCCGAGGAGGAGAGCGGTGGATGGACCGGGGACGGGCACGAGTACAGGCACCGTTGAGTTGGATCTCAATGACAAATCGTATGAACCCAACGATGGTGGAGGCAGCATCAGCCAAGCAGCTTGTATGTCCTATCCCCCGGATCAGGCGGTGGTGTTGGTTGGGCATGGTGCTCTCCGCCCGGTGGCTGGGTCAGTGCGGCTGAAGCCCCAGGCCAACGGGTTTTCGCGGACCTCGGTTATCATGACAGCGCATCGGGTTGCGGGAGACAGCGGCAACGGGCCCGAGAGCGATCGGTTCCGCGCGTGACGAGGAGCGGGTTCGCTGCATATTTTCCGCCGAGGCAGAGACCATGAATCCCGGTTTTTTCGAACGTCGATTCCGCTTGCACGAGAACGGGACGGATATCACCCGGGAGGTTCGCGGGGGCAGTGTCACCTTCCTCGCCATGGCGTATATCATTTTCGTTCAGCCCGCCGTTCTGTCCGGGGAAATGCTGGGCGTCGATACGGGCCTCGATTTCGGCGCGGTCATGGTGGCCACCTGCATCACGGCGGCGTTGGCCACGGCCATAATGGCACTCTATGCCCGCTATCCCATCGCCCAGGCACCCGGAATGGGCGAAAATTTCTTTTTCGTCGTCTCGGTGGTGCCCGCAGCGGCGGCCCTGGGACATTCCCAGCCCGGACTGGTCGCCCTCGGCTGTGTCTTCCTCGCTGGGGTGGCGTTCCTGCTCCTCAGCCTTTCGGGTCTTCGCGCGCTGCTCGTAGATGCGATTCCGCCAAGCTTGAAGCATTCGATTGCGGTGGGGGTCGGCCTCCTGATCGCGCTGATCGGACTGGAAAACGCCACCCTGATCAAGGTCGACAAGACCCTTTCGATGAACGTCGATTTTGCATCTCCGGATCTTGGAATCTTCTTCTTCGGACTCTTCCTGACCGGTGTCCTGACGGTTCGCCGGACCCGCGGAGCCATCGCCTGGGGAATCGGGTTGACGACGCTGCTGGCGGTGGGGGTCAAATTGGCCCTGCCCGAAGAGGGCATGTCGTCGTCGGTGTCAGAATCACTCCTGGTCCGGAAATTCGAAATCGCCGGTAGCCTATTTTCCACGCCGCCCTCCCTGGCCCCGACACTGATGAAAATGGACATTAGGGCCGCACTGTCCGCCTCGATGATCCCCTTCATCCTGGTATTCCTAGTCATGGATCTCTTCGACACCCTGGGAACCCTGGTCGCAGTGGGGGAGCGCGCGGGCTTCATGCACGACAACCGATTGCCCCGGGCGCGCCAGGCGATGCTCTCGGATGCCGTGGGCACCACCGTCGGGGCCTGCCTGGGCACGAGCACCGTGACGAGTTTCGTCGAGAGCGCGGCAGGGGTCGAGGAGGGGGCCCGGACGGGGCTCGCCGGATTGGTGACGGCAAGCCTTTTCATCGTAGCTCTTTTCTTGAGCCCTCTGGTCGGGATGGTGGCGAGCTATCCCCCGATTACGGCCCCGGCCCTGGTGGTGGTGGGCTCATTGATGGTGGGGGAGACCTTGAAGGTCGCCTGGTCGGATCCCAGCGAATCTCTTCCGGCTTTTCTGACCATGGTGGGCATTCCGCTCACCTACTCGATTGCCGATGGCCTGGCTCTGGGGATCGTGAGCTACGCGATCATCAAATTCGCTTCCGGGCGGGGCGGTGAAGTTCACTGGCTGGTCTACGTGCTCGCCGCGCTGTTGGTCCCCTACTACGTCCTGGTGCGAGCCCAGGTGGGGTAAACCCCGGGAAGCTACTCCGGGTCGGCGGGCTCAGCGGTCATGGTTGTGCCCGTGGCGGGCACTCGATTTACCGCCCCTCCACAGGGGATAGGACATTCAAGCTGGGTTCTGGCACAACGTCCGAGCCTGGGCGTTAT
>CAWVXN010000509.1:0-2607 GCA_963933695.1 uncultured Myxococcales bacterium
GAAGCCTCGGCATGAACGATCAACTCCCCCCCCACAGTCAACCGAGAGGCCAGGCGCTGAACAAGTCGCTCCCTGCGCGTTTCGTCCAGGGCCTCGCTGGTTCGGATATTCCAACGCAGGGTCACTCGCGTCGCACTCTTGTTCACGTGCTGGCCACCCGGGCCGCTGGATCGACTGGCCAGTTGACGCAATTCCCCAGCGGGGATCTTCAGCCCCTGACCCAGTTCGATATCAAATTGCGCCATGCCGACGCTCCTGGCCGGGAGTCATCCCTGCCGTGCTGACCCAAGCCCCACGCATCCCGGGCTAGGGCTCCACCAGAACTTTGCACTGATCGCTGGGCTGCTTGAGCGCCTCGAAGGCCTCGGGCATGGCGCCCAGGCTCACGCGATCGGTGACCATCGGTCGGGGGTCGATGCGCCCACTGGCCATCATGTCGAGGGTCAGTTGAAAATCGCTCTTCGCGTAGGCGAGCACGAATTGCAGTTGCAGTTCCTTGACCACCGCGGCGGCGGGCACAAAGGTATCCGGTTGCATGCAGACCCCGGCCACCACCACTTTGGAGCGCGACGCGGCCAGGTCCACGCATTGAGCCAGAAGACCGGGGATACCGACGCACTCAAAAATCACATCGACCCCGCCCCGAGGCTTCTCGGCCAGGCACGCGGCGGCGCTGGCCGCCCCGTCCACCACTTCCGTGGCACCCATCTGCGACGCCATGGCGCGCCGCCCCTGGGCGGGCTCGCTCACGAGAATACTGCGGGCCCCCAGAAAGCGGGCCCAGAGAGTCACCGCCAGACCGATGGGCCCGGCACCAATCACAAGCACCTCCTGACCCGGCGAAAGCCCCGCGGCATTCACCGCATGCAGACCCACCGCCAGGGGCTCCACCAACGCGCCCAAGCGAAAATCTACGGCCTCGGGCAGAGCCACGGCTTCGTTGCTCCCCACCCGCAGATACTGGGCGTAGGCACCGGGCACTTGGCCCAGGCCCGTGATCACGAGTTCGGGGCAATGCATCACATCCCCCGAGAGACATGCCGCACAGGCCCCGCAGCCGATCCCGGGAATCCCGGTCACCCGGTCGCCGATCTGGAAGCCGCCCGTGGCTTCACCGCCCACCTCCACAACCTCCCCCGCAAACTCGTGGCCCATCACGCAGCCCTTGGGCAAACCACCGGGCAAGCTCGCCGCGTGGAGATCCGACCCGCAGATGCCGCAGCATTTCACTTCCACAACCAGGTCCCGGGGACCGGGGGTCGGCTCGGGAACCTCCTCGACCACAAGGGGTCGGTCGGAGGCATGAAAGACGGCTGCTTGCATGGTTTTCTCCCGGATCCCCAACCCGGTCGTCCAGCGCCGAGCGGGATAAATGCAGATGGCTTCCGAACAAGGGGGCTCGGGCCGGGGTCAAGCCTACTGGACTCCGCAGAACTCGGCCGGAGGGCGTGCCGCCACGCGCCCCACCCCATGGGCCGGGCGCGGTATGCTGGCCAGTGGGTCGGGACGCACCCCGCCCAATACCCAAGGAGAAGACCATGCGCGCTGCCCTGGTGGAAACCCCCGGCTCCCCGATGAAGATCGAAGAAATTCAGATCGCGGATCCCGGTCCCGGCCAGATCCGCGTGGCTGTAAAATACTGCGGCTGCTGCCACTCGGACCTGTCCATTGCCGAGGGCACCTTTCCCGCCCCCACCCCCATCGTGCTGGGCCACGAGGCCTCGGGGATCGTCGACGCCGTGGGCGCTGGCGTCCACCACCTTCAGCCCGGGGACCCGGTCGTGCTCACCCCCGCCCCCCCCTGCGGCAGGTGTTATTGGTGCGTGCGCGGCGAGGCCAGCAGTTGCGTGAACTCGATGGATATCGTGACCAATCAACTCGGCAACGGGCAGACAGGCTTGAGCCGGGGGGACGAAAAGGTCTACCGCGGCGTCGGGCTCGGCGCCTTCGCGGAGTACGTCCTCACCTATGCGACGGGCGCCGTAAAGGTCGACGCCGAAGTTCCCCTGGAAGTCGCCTGTGTCGTGGGCTGCGCGGTGCAAACCGGCGTTGGCTCGGTGCTGAATACCGCCCAGGTCGTCGAGGGTTCCACGGTACTCGTCATGGGACTGGGGGCCATCGGGCTCTCGGTGGTCCAGGGCGCGCGCCTGGCCTCCGCCGCTCGCATCATCGTGTCGGATCCCGTGGGCCAACGCCGTGAAGTCGCAGGTGCCCTGGGCGCCACGGATTTCATCGATCCCAGCCACGAAGACGTCATCGAGCGCGCCCAAAGCCTCACCGGCGGCATCGGGGTCGACTACGCGTTCGAGTGTGCCGGACGCGGCGATCTGATCAGCACCGGCTTCCTGGCCACGCGCAACCACGGCACCATCGTCTGCGTGGGCGCGCCGCCGATCAGCGACAACATCGTCCTGGCCCCCGCCGCGCTCTTCGTCATGAGCGAAAAGCGCCTGATGGGAACACTCCTGGGCGGTTGCAATTCGCTGCGGGAAATTCCCCGGCTGATCGGCCTCTACCAGGCCGGCCGCCTGGATCTCGAGGCCCTGATTACCTCCCGCCGGCCCCTGGAAGAGATCAACGAAGCCATGGCGGACCTCAGCGCGAGCC